>CAXTIY010000019.1:0-18787 GCA_964244215.1 uncultured bacterium | reverse complement strand
GGTTCCCTCGCGCGCGCTCTCCGGCGCGCGCGAGCGGCTTGCGGTAGCGCGCGAGAAATCGAGCGCCGCTCGTAACGGAACCGGCTCCGCGCAAAGCGATCGCGAAGCGGCGCTCGCAGCCGTGCGGCAATCCGAAACGAAGCTCGCCGTCGACCGGAGCGCCCTGGAGCGCGCGACGGCGCTTTACGCCGGAGGCGTCGTGGCGCAGAAAGACGTCGAAGCCGCCCGCGCGACGCTCGCCGTCGACCGCGCGGATGCCGATGCCAACCGCGCGCGGGCAACGAGTGCGGGCTCCGCGCTCGGCGCGGCGTCCGTCCAAGCGCGCGCGGACCTCGCGCAGGCCGTCAGCGACGTGCGCGCCGGGCAGGCGCAGGTAACGGTCACGGGCGCACAAGCGGCCTCGGCACGAGCGCGCTACGAGGCGGCCGAGCGCGCCCTCGCGATCGGCACGCTGCGCGCGCCGTCGGACGGCGTCGTGACGGCCGTACTCAAGCACCCGGGGGAAGCGGTGGACCCGACGCAGGCTGCGATCGTCGTCGGGCCGCCTTCGAGTAACCAAGTGACGTTGACGGTTTCCGGCGAAGACGCACGCCGGGTTCGGCCGGGCGACGCCGTAACGATGGACGCGAGCGGACGCGGCACGCGGAGCGGCCGCGTGCGGGCCGTCGTGCCGAGCGTGGATCCGGCGACGCAGACGATGACCGTCGTCGTGGGCGGCGTTCCGCCGGGCGCGCTCTCGGGCGATGCGGTCGAAGCGACGATCGACGTCGGCGAACGGCGCGGAATCGTCATCCCGACGAGCGCGATCGTCGAAGATCCGCAGAGCGGTCTGTCGATTGTTTTCGTACGCGAGCGCGCGCGCGACGGATCGGAAAAATTCGTTTCGCGCGAGATTAGCGTTGCGAGCGGTGACGAGCGAAACACCCTCGTCGCAAGCGGCCTGCGCAGCGGCGAACGCATCGCCTCGCAGGGCGCCTTCGATCTCTTGGCTCCGAGCGGCGGCGGATAGCGCGCCGTTGCGAGGCTTAAGGAACACTTAAGCTCGCCTTAAGCCGGGCCGATTAAGGTTGGATTAGGGTAGACGTCATCCGTTTGCGTGTGCGCTTCGTTGCGCGCCGTATTTCGTCGCGCGCAATCCCTTGCGTCGCAGCGCTTCCGTCAAAGTGAGGATCCCTTGTCTCGACCGCGATGTAACATCATCCCGGCTTTAATCATGTTCTTAAGCATGCTGCTATCGACGACGCTGTACGTCGCTCCGGCCGACGCTCAAGAGGCCGCCGCAGCGAAGATTGCGGGTTTCATCGTGGCACGCGAAAGCGGATTACCGATCGGTAATGCATCCGTCAACTTGTATCAGGGCACCAAGGTCGTTGCCGGGACGACGACCGACGGCGCCGGAAACTTTCAATTCCCGAGCGAGCCGGCGGGCGCGTATAGCATCCTCGTCACTGCGGGCGGCTACCGGTCGACTCGCGTCGCGGATATTTTTGCGGCGGCCGGTACGACGGCCACCATCCAAACGGCCTTGATCCGTGCCGCCACGAGTTCCAACGGTAGTCTGCGCGAAATCGGCCAGACCACGGCCCGCGCGACCGGGCAGACGCTCGCTGCGACATCGACGATACAAACGACCTTAGTCCCTCCCAACTCGAAGCGCAGGGTTACCTCAAAGCGGCCGACGCCTTACAACAAGTACCGGGCGTCAATCTCTCCGGCAGCGCGCATAGCGTCGGCGACGACACGTTCATCGACATCCGCGGCATGGGCCAAGGCGAAACGCGCCCGTTGATCGACGGTCATGGCGTCGGCCCGCTCGGCGTCTCCGGAACCGACTACTATAATTACGCTAATTCCAGCTTCTTTTTAATGCGCAACATCGAAGTGACGAAAGGGTCCGGCGCGACCGGGCTCTACGGCACCGACGTTATCGGCGGAACGATCGACTTTCAAACGCTCGACCCGACCGCGGCGCCGCACGCCGAGGTCTATCAAGCGGCCGGTAATCTCGGCACGCTCGTCAGTCAGTTCAAGACGACCGGTTCCTTCGGCCGCTTCGGCTACGCGCTCGGCCATACGGTCACCGGCACGTACGGCGATTTTAAACCGCAGCAGATCTTTCAAGGCGCGCGTCCGAACAACAACGCAAATCTCAACCAAGGCGGCGCATGCACCGGCGGTACCGATGTGACGACCTGCAACCAGCAGCTCAACACGTACAGCGTCAGCGGGAACTACCGCGTGCAGAACGATCTCGGGAAGCTCCGTTACAATTTTAACGACACGACCGCTCTGACGCTTACGGCGTATGCGGCCAACCAGATATCCGACTCAACGGCGAACGGCGATAACGACAACATTCCCTACGATACCCGTTTGGCTGAAATCTCGGCGACGAAGCCGACGTGCGCGGGTGGCCGTTACGCCGTCGTGACGAACGCCGGCCCCGCGTGCTACTCGGCCACGCAGTATGCCGCAACCACGAACGGACCGTACGGCGGTGGCGCAGATCGCAATCGCGGCACGTCTTTGCAAGACTATCACGCGCGCTTCTCGACGCTGCTCCCGGCGAACAATGCGCTGACGATCGACGCCTTCCGCGATTTCTACGACTTCCGCAAAAATTCGAATCAAGCGAGCGGCCTAGACGCAACCGGAACCTATTATGTCGGAACCGGCACGTTCGAGGATCGTTACCTAACGAACGGGCTGCTGGTAAGCGACGAAATCGCCGGCCGCAGGAACGATTTCTCGTTCGGCTATTATGTCGAGCACCAGCGGCAGTACGGCGAAAACCTCAGCACGAGCAAAGGGCCCGTGTACGTGCAGCAGCAGCAATACGGGTCGGGCGATTTCAGCTTCTTCGTACGCAATCAACTCGCAGCCACAAAGAGCGTATCGGTCTTCACCAATGCTTGGCTCCGGCGCGATATCGTAACGGATAAGACGACCTTCGACCCGCGCATCTCACTCGTGGCGAAGGTGACCAATACCGACATCGTCCGCTTTACCGCCGGCCGTGCCGACGGCGACCCCGCAGCGCCGGTCAAAGCGGTCGGCGGCATTTCGTGACAGGGCAATCCGCAGAGTCTCAACCCGAGTTGCTCGCTACTCAATGCGGTGGCGAGCGGCGGCAATCCGAACGTTCAACCCGAATCCGCGAACGATCTCGAAGCGGCCTACGGGCATCGTTTCTCGCGCGACACCACGTTCAACGTCGTGGGCTACGTATCGAGCGAGAAGAATCGCTTGTTCAACGGCATCGAACCGATCGCTCAGTTCGGGGCGCTCGCGCTGAACGACCCGATTCTCGCTTCGTCGTTCGGCGGTTATGCGGCGAAGATCAACAGCACTTGTGGAAGCAAATATAACGCAACGACGGTGCTGAGCGCGCTCGGCATCACGACGACGTATAACGCGGCGAGCGCGCTCTATCGCGGCCTCGAGTTCAACGGTCGCGTGCGTCTGGACCCCAAGTACTACGTCGACTACACGTACAACGTTCAATCGTCGCAGCTCACGGGCGTTCCGACGACCATTCTCGCCAACAACCCGTTCCTCATCAACGACGCGCAGATTTACGAGATTCCGGTGCACACGGGCTCGCTGACCTTCGACTACGACGACCATCACGGCATCGAAACGCAGCTTCAAGGCAATTACATCGGCGACAACAATCAGCTCAATCGTCCGGCCTATACGTATTTCAACGGGTTCGTATCGAAGACGATCGGGAAGCACTTACGCGCGACGCTCAGCTCGACGAACGTGTTCGATCAAAATGTGCAGCTCTACGGCTATTTCGGCCACCAGTTGCTCGCGCCCGTCAACAGCTTCGCCGCACATGCATCCACGAGCATCGGCCAAGCGGTCGCGCTAGGCAATCTGACCCAACTCGAGGAGATCGGTCTTTCACCGCGTCAAGTCACGCTATCGCTAAGCGCTCAGTTCTGAGCGCTTAAAACGGCAGGGCCGGCGCGGGCGTTTACGATGTCGCCGAACCCTTCGAGGCGCCCGGCGACGCGCCGCTCGCGTAGCAAAAGCGTTACGTCGATCGAGCCTTCATGAAAAAGGTGCGGTTCGATCGTTAGCTGCCTTACATCAGAGGCGATGTCGCCGCCCTGGCGTTTCGGTTAAAGACGACGGCGCCGTGGGATCGCCTAAGAGAGTCGGATCGGCGCATCGAAGACGTCGAGCGTATGCGGCGCCGCATGCCGTCAGTCTCGAGTCCCCCGACACGGGCGTCGCGCGCCGTCGTTCGGTGAGGTCGTGATGTTAGAATAGGACGATGAGACCGTTTGCCCTCGCCGTCGCCGTTACGCTCGCCGCGGCTCTCGCGCCGAGCGCTTCATTCGGCGATGCTCCGGCCGCGCTTAGCGGTTCGGTCGTCGACGCGGCAACGGGACGTCCGCTCGCCGGGATCGCCGTCGAAATAGCCGGGCAAGACGGTCGAGAGCCACGCACCGTCGTGACCGACAAGCATGGCTTCTTCGTCGTTCTCGGCCTCGATCCGCATCGCTATCTCGTGACCGCGCGCGTCGGCGAGGCTGCGGCAGCATGTCGTATCGAGGAGGTCTCGAGCGGTCAGATGCGGCGCCTTGAGATCGTCGTCGGGACGAAGCATGAAGCGTGTGCTACGGGACGGCCGCCCGGAAGTTTAGTCGATCCGGACGAACCGGCCGACCTCTACCGTATCCACCACTAGCCCGAACTCGTCCCCGCAACTCTGCTCGCGCGGCGTCGCTACGCGGCGGGTGCCCCGATGCGTAATCGCGCGGCCGACGGCGCGCGCGGAAAGAGCTTTCGCGCCACGCGCATTGCGACCCAAATAAAAGTTAAGAATAGGCCGGCTCTCGCGGGACCCGCAAAGGCAGGGTGGCGAGCGCGCTACTCATCATGGTGCAAAGTACGATCTGCCGTAATAGCGTGCTCGTATTCGCGCTCGCCACGATATCGCCGACGATCTGATCGCTCTTGTTTATCGCTTACGCAACGGCGTTTCCAGCCGATTCGCCGGGCGGACGCGGCAGAAGCGTCGTGCGATTGCTGCGATAGAGGAAACGCTTGATTACCTGAGTTTCCCACCACGTCGCCACGTTGGTTGAGCGCTTGCGCAGACGTGCTCACGCCGGCGGCACCGACGGGAATCCGCAGCAAATCCCGTTTGCGAGAAGCGAAGGGCTCGGCCGCCGGTCGCGAAGGTTCCGTAGCCGACGACCTGCGCGAGAGCCGTCAGCGCAAGAACGCTCGCTCCGAGCAACGGAACCGATACGGAACGATTCATAGAGCTCTTTCTGCACGAAGCACCAGTAGCATCACCGACGAACGGGCGGACTGCAAAACGAATCTTGACGTTACTAAACGGTCGCTCACGGTACGTTCGTGCAGCCATCTTTGGCCAGCTTTAGAGTATCCTTCCTGTTAAGGCCGTATGTCAGAGAACCTATCGGCCATGCCGAGTAAGTCCATCTAACAGGCGTTACAATCGCTCGTGCATGCGGATTTCGAATTGATCGGCGCTCGAATGTTCGGCTGCGAACGAATCTCAGCAAACCCGAATTCGAACGGTCGAGACGTCGGATCAGGTCGAGCTGCGTATCGCGGTCGAAGAAATGACTTCCCGAAGCGCCGCAACCAAACGAGCGTTTTCGCTCGCGCTCCGGACCGCAACTCGTATATGACTTCCCGTCTCGAGTCCGTCGAACGACGAACAGTCGCGAACGACGATCCCGGCTCGGACGATGAGGCGCGTGAAGATTTCGGGTGCACGCGGGGTGCCCGGCGGCAATGCGACCAGCAAGAAGTTCGCGCGCGAGGGCTGCAGCGTGAGTCCGATTGCCAGGAGCCCGGAGCGTAGCCGCTCCCGTTCCAGAGCGTTTACCGCGCGTGTCCGAAAGGCATAGTCCGCATCGTCGAGGGCGGCGGCGACGGCGCGTGCGGCAAGCGTCGTAACCGGCCACGACGGAAGCGCCGCTTCGATCCGCCTCGCGAGCGTGGGCTCGCAGACCGCGTAACCGACGCGCAGCGCCGGAACTGCGAAAAACTTCGTGAGCGAACGAATGGTGACGAGCGCCCGCGTGGTTGCGGCCTCATACGTAACGGACGCCTCGGGTGCGTAGTCGATGAAGGCTTCATCGACGAGCGTGTAAACGCCGCGAGCCCGCGCGGTGTGGGCGATGCGCAGAATCGTTTCGCGGGCGGTAACCGAACCCGAAGGGTTGTGCGGATTCGTGATGAGGCATGCATCGGCGCTGGCCGCCTCGAGCGCATTGAGTACGGTGTCGCTTTCCACCGCATACGCGCGCGACGGGTCGAGCGAGACGGGGTGGAAGACGGCACGGGCGACCGCGACCGCGTGACGATCTTCGCTAAAAGCGGGTGTCGGTACGACGCAGCGCCGGACGCCGAGCGCCGCAATTACCGTTCCCAGTAGCGCCGCGGCGCCGTTTCCCACGACGATCGACTCCGGCTCGACATCGAGATGTCGCGCGAGTGCGCCACGCAGCGTTCCGTAATCGGCTTCGGGATAGCGGCCGAGCTCCGCCACGTCGCCCGCGGCTGCCGCAAGCTCCCTCAGCAGAGCCGGCGGCGGACCGAGCGGGTTGAGGTTCGCGCTAAAATCGAGCAGCGTGCGCGGATCGATTGCATAGCGTCGCCCGATGCTCGCGAGATCGCCGCCGTGAATCGGCCGGTCCGCTGTGGGAGCGCTTCGGCAAGAGCCAAGTTCCGGATGGCTATCCGCTGCCCGGCGTTCGGCGCTCATCTTTGCCGGTGCCGCATTACGCATCACCCCGAAAAGCCGTTGCCGCGGCGTGCGCCCGAGCGCACGCGAGGGCAACCATGCAACTGGAGATCGCGACCAAACTCCGCGCTCGACGAGCGGCGGCGACGTTCGGCAATGCGAGGCCATCGCCCAAATACGCTGCGGCATGGGGAACACCGTCGTAGAAGTTCGTTCCGCCTAGTCGCACGCCGAGCGCTCCCGCCATCGCGGCTTCGGGCCGTCCGGCATTGGGGCTGCGGTGGCGCCGGCCCTCCGCGCGAAGCACCGAAAATGCGCGCGTTACGCTTCCTTTCTGCAACGGCGCGCACAGCACGATCGCGAGCGCCGTTATTCGCGCGGGCAAGAAACACGCAACATCGTCGAGCCGAGCCGAGGCCCAACCGAGATGCGTGTACGGTTCTTCGACATGTCCGATCATCGAGTCGAGCGTATTGGCCGCTTTGAATGCGAGTGCGAGCGGTACGCCGCCGAGCGCGAGCGCGAGGAGCGGCGCTACGATTCCGTCACAGGCACTTTCTGCGAGGGTCTCGATCGTCGCGCGAGCTATTTCGGCCGCATCGAGGTGCGCCGTATCGCGGCCGACGATGCGCGCTACGCGCGTTCGCGCAAGGTTCAGATCGCCCGCATTCAGGGCCGCGATCACGGCCGACGCTTCGCTCAAGAGGTCGCGGGCGGCGAGGGTCGTCCAAGCGAGTAAGATTTCGAGTGCGGCGCCGAGACGCGCGTCGGCCTTTCGCGCGCGCGCCAATAGCGCGGCGCAGAGCGCGTACGTGCCGGCAACCAGCGTCGCGCAGATGAAGGCGCCCGCGGCCTTCTCGCGCCGCGCGTCGCCGCGCGCCCAGATGCGAGCCACTCGTTCGGCGTTCGTGCAAAGCGCACCGATGCCGCGTACCGGATGCGGAAGATAGCTCGGGTCGCCGAAAGCGGCGTCGGCGACGCATGCGAGCACGATGACGCGGGCACGGCTCATCGCGCAACGGCGGGGACACTCGCCGCGAGAAGCGCTTCTACGTCGAGCGAGCGGCGGACGTGCGCGGCCAGCCGGTCGAAGCGCGCCTCGCGCTCGGCGCCGAACGAAACGAGGCGCGCCGGCGTTGCGAGGTTGGCCCGCACTCGCGCGGCCCGTACGAACGTCCAGCGTAAAGCGTCGTCTGCGAAGAGTCCGTGCACGTAGGTGCCGACGATCGCTCCATCCGCCGATACCGCACCATCGCTACTATCGTCGCTGCCCGCGCATACGAGTTCCGCGAAAGCGCGTACGTCGCTCGTGCGCGTCGTTCGACCCATGTGAATTTCGTAGCCGTTGCCTTCGACCGTCGTGCCGTTGCCGAAGAACGCGCGCGGGTGTAGCCGGACGCGCACGGCGCGCGTGACTTTTTCGCGCGCCAAAGTCGTACGCACCGGCAACATGCGCAGCGCGGTCATTGCGCCTCCGCCTTCGACGCCGTGCGGATCGCGAATTTCCTCGCCGAGTATTTGATAGCCGCCGCAGATGCCGAGCACCATTCCGCGTTTCGCGAACGCACGAAGCGCGTGCGCGAAGTCACGTCCGAGCCAGCGCAGCGCCCCGAGCGTGTCTTTCGTTCCCGGCAGCACGACGACGTCAGCTTGGGCGATATCGGCCGGCCGGTGGGCATAGGCGACATCGACGTCCGGTTCCGCCGCGAGTGCGGCAAAATCCGTCGTATTCGCAAGATACGGATAAGCGACGACCGCGACGCGCAGCGGTCGAGAAGCATCGCTCGACGTCGTGTTCCAAGCGCGCCTTGCGACCGGCGGCTCGTCGGCAAGCGAGACGCTATCTTCTTCATCGAGGCCGACATCGTGCAGCCACGGCACGACTCCAAGCGACGGTACGCCGATGCGACGTTCGATCTCGGTAATACCGGGCGCGAGCAAAGCGCGGTCGCCGCGAAATTTATTTATCGCAAACCCGCGGATGCGCTCGCGCTCGTGCGGTTCGAGGAGCGCGAGCGTCCCGAGCAGCGAGGCGAAGACGCCGCCGCGATCGATATCGCCGACGAGCAAGCACGTCGCAGCGGCGGCCTCCGCCATGCGCATGTTGACGATATCGGTCGCGCGCAAATTTATTTCGGCCGGGCTGCCGGCGCCTTCGAGGACGATCACGTCGTAGCGCGCGGCAAGGCTTCGGTACGCGTCGACGATTACCGGAAAGAATTCGTCGATGCGCCGCCGTTGAAAGTCGGCCGCGTGTTGCACGCCGTACACGCGGCCGAGGAGCACCACTTGCGAAGAGGCGTCGCTCGTCGGCTTGAGTAGGAGCGGGTTCATTTCGACCGTCGGTGCGACGCGCGCCGCTTCCGCCTGCATCGCCTGCGCGCGACCGATCTCGCGCCCGTCGGGCGTCGCAGCCGAATTGAGCGACATGTTCTGCGCTTTAAACGGGGCCACTCGATAACCGTCGTCGCGCAGGATGCGGCACAGACCGGCGGCGAGTAGCGACTTGCCGACATGCGAAGCGGTTCCCAGAACCATGATCGCGCGCGCCGTCACGGCCCGGCGTACCGCTCGTAATCGACGACGTCGGCGAGTGCGACGCGACTCTCCCAGCGGTCGCGCTCCAAATCCGCTACGGCCGCGAAGCGTGAAACGTAGCCGATACACAAGTACGCGATGATCCGAGCGCTCGGAGGTATCGCAAGCAAGGTTCGGAGTTCGGCCGGGTCGATGATGCTCACCCAGCCGACTCCGAGGCCTTCGACGCGCGCCGCGAGCCACAGGTTTTGTATCGCGCACACCGTCGAATAGCTTGCCGCTTCGGGCATCGTCTGCCGCCCGAGACCTCGTCCACGCTGCGGACTCATTTCGCAGGTTACGCAGAGATTAACGGGCGCATCCGTGATGCCTTCGAGTCGCAAGCTGCGGTAGCGGTCGCCCGTTTCGGTATCGTACGTGCTCGCCGCAATCGCATTCGCGCGTTCGAACGTCGCGTGAACCGCTTTTCTGCGAGCGACGTCGCGAACGACGATAAAACGCCATGGCTGCGAGAGGCCGACCGACGGCGCTTGATGCGCCGCCGCCAGGACGCGCATTAGCACGGCATCGTCGAGGGGGTCCGGGGAGAACTCGGCGCGCACGTCGCGCCGCAGCGCGATGGCACGGTAGAGCGCCTTACGCTCGGCGAGCGAAAAATCACTCACGCGGGTGGCCGCCGGGAGCGCTTACCACGCGCGCGACCATGGCGGCCCCGGATGCGCTTCGTCGCGCAAACGCGCATCGACGCCGGCGCGAGCTTCGATGACGCGTGCCGCGAGCCAGAGCACGTCGCTGAGCCGATTGAGATATTCGAGAACCGTCGGCTGCACGATGCCGCCGCCACTTACGTAGCGTACGTTCGCGCGTTCTGCGCGGCGAGCGATCGCACGCGCCATATCGAAGCCCGCGGAGCCCGCGAACTCTCCGGGAATCGACCAATCGCGCAAGATGCCGGGCTCGGCTTCCCAGCGCTCGACCAGCACGTCGAGCCCGTGCACCATCGCACGGCTCACTTCGGGAACGGGTTTGTTCGTCCCGGCGCGCGTCGAGACGGCCGAGCCAAGGATGAAGAGTTCGCGTTGGATCGCGCGGAACGCACCGCGAATCTCCGCATCGTCGCAGTGCGCCCGCGCCACGCCGATGACGGTGTTGAGTTCGTCGACCGCGCCGTACGCTTCGACGCGCGCATCGGCTTTGGAGATATGCTCCCCTCCGCCGAGGCGCGTGTTTCCGCTATCGCCCTTACGCGTCGAAATAGAAGTCTGCGGATGCTTCACGGTCGTAACGACGGGCGCCGGTGCCGTGCGACTCTAGGCATGACCGCGCGCCCGCGCGCCGCGGACGGCGGCGGCTTCGAGCGCTCCGGCGACGGCGTAAAGCACGAGCAACGCGAGCGCGACGAGCGCGTTGCACGCAGCAATCGTGAGTACGATGCCGGGCGTGAAAGCGGCGAGGCCGCTTCGACCGAGCATCGCATAAGCCGCGAGAGCCAGCTCGTAAACTCCGAACGCCGTTACGAACGCGGCCAATTTCGCGCGCCCCGCGATCTTCGCCGCAACGACCGTTGCAAGTAACGTAGCGACGCCGAGTGCGACGCCCCATCCGAGCGTCATACCGTCGTGCGGATAGCCTTTGACCGTGAAGCCTACCAGCTGGCTCTCGGCCCAAACTCCGAGCGAAACGATTATGGCGATCCGCAAGCGGAGCGTCGCCGCCGCGATCGCGGCGAAGGCGGCGAGGTTCGTGCCGCACATGAAGAAAGCGTCGCCGGCAAGCCCGGCTGCGAGTAACGTGACGGCCCAGAGCGCGGGCGTCGGACGGATGAGTCGCATCATCTCTTCTTTCTCAAGCTGCATTATTGCGTCGATAGTTCGAGGTAGAGCCGCCTGCCCGGAGCGGGATAACCGAAGATCGGAACGTAGCGCTCGTCGCCGAGATTGAAGCCACGTGCGGATAGAATGACGTCCTTGGAAAAGCGATAGCGAAGATACGCATCGAGCGAATCGTGGGCGTCGAACGAGTTGACGAGCGGCGGTGGAACGTTCGAGGGAATCGCATCTTCACCGTCGGCGCCGACGATCGTCCAGCGCGCACCGTACGCGAGCCGGTCGCGACCGAACGCGCGCGAGACACCGAGCGTCGCTTGGCCACCCGGCTCACGTGGTAAGCGGGTGCCGAGCGATAAGTCTTCGGCGCGATAGAGATCGGTGAAACTCACATCTGCGACGAGGCCCGCGAGCGGCCGCGACTGCGCGGTTATTGCGATGCCGTCGACGACGGCGCGCTGCGCGTTATACGGAATGTAATGCGGGGGCGCCGACACGATGAAATTGGAGCCGTGCCGGCCGAACCAACCCACGCTCAGATTGCCGCCCGCCACGTCGTAGGCGAGCGTCACGTCAGCCGTTGCGGCCTTTTCGGGCAAGAGACTCGGATTCGAATACTGCGGATAGTACAGATCGTCGAGCGTCGGAACGCGAAACGATTCGCCGAGATTTCCCGAAAGGCGAAACGCACCCAGACGCGTGACGAGGCCGAATGACGGTGCGAGAACGCTGCCCTCCGGCGAATCGTGTTCGGCGCGCAGTCCGCCCGTTACGCGGGTTCCGGCGAACGGCGCGTAGCCGAGTTGCGCGTACGCGGCGCTTTGCGATTGACGCGCGCCGATGGCGAAGGGCGGCGCCGTGCCGATTTGTTTGAAGTCGTTATCGTAAAGAGGTGCGGACGGAAAGGTGAAATTACCGCTCGCCCGTGCGAGGTCGACGCCCGCGACGAGATCGGCGCGGCCGAACGTCGATGTGTTTCGTAGCGAGACTTGAGCGCGTCCGGTGTACGTATCGTCCTCGCCGGAAAACGTGTCGATGTAGGCGAGCCGTTGATTCGCACCGGAAAAGGTGAGCGACTGCGTCGATGAACCTCCGGTATGTGCGATCTCGAATAAACCCGAATAATTCGCGGCGCCTTGCGTATCGGCCGGCGTTGCGAATGTGAGCGAACCCGGCACGCCGACATCGAGCGAAGCAAAATCGCCGCGTGCGCGAACCGACAGTCCGTTACCGAGCGACGTATCGAGCGAAACGCGCCCGGTCGTCTGTAGCGCGTACGCATTGCGACGGACGCCGGGCGCGATCGCACACGGACCGGCGGCTGCGAGATAACATGTCGAAGGTCCGTACGAAAAGCCCGGATAGCCGTAATCGTTCGTCGCGACGTGACGTTCGTACGACGCGCCGATGTTGCCGTTCCCGACGCTCGCCTGCACGTCGCGATCCGAATACGAACCGTCGGAGACGAGCCCTCCCGCGCCGCTGGGTACGCGCGTAATCACGTTGATGACGCCGCCGCTCGCACTCGTGCCGTACAGCGTCGAGGAGCCGGATTCGACGATCTCGATGCGCTCGACGCCGACCGTCGACATCTGCTGAAGGTTCGCGGTTCCGGTCGCGGCATCGGCGATCGGTTGCCCGTCCACGAGTACGAGGGTTTGCTCGGAGTTCGAACCGCGAATGCCGTAATCGACTTGCGCTCCGAAGCCGCCGTATGCGTTGAGCTGCACGCCCGGCACGCTGGCAATAGCGTCTGCGATGGTACGCGCCCCGTATGCATCGATGCGCGCACGATCCACGACGAACGTCGGACGGGAGGTAAGTGAAATCGGCTCGCCGCGCCGGTCGCTCGTGACGACGCGCCCGATCTCGCGCAGGGCGCCGGACGGACTCGCCGAGGGCGACGGCGCCGGAGAAGGCGGCGACTCCGTCGCCGCGGTTGCAGCGCTCGCGAGAGCGCCTCCGATAGCGGGAATAAGCGCGACGCATGCAGCGCGCGCGAAGTAAGAGAACTTCACGGGTGGAACCGACCTTTTTCGCGAGGTGCAGTGGACACGCGCTCGCATCAGTGTCCTGACTCGCGGATCGTAGCCCTCGTGCTCCCGGCCTTCCCATCCTCACGGACAGTGACCGGAAACGGCTCCCCGCTTACAGTGGCGCGACCGTCCCGGGATCCAACCGGGTTCCTGACGCGCGAACGCTTCTAACCCTGGTCGCCAAAGCGGCGTCACATTCCTATCGTACGCGTACCCGGATTCCCAGCATTTTCTATGTCACGTATGCGAAAATCGCAAGCGAATGAACCGCTCGTTCGCCCCTTGGCGCTTGGCGCTACTTCTGTGTGCGTGCCTGTGCGCGCAAGCTTCTCCGGCGTTCGCGCAAAGCGACACGGGCGAGATCATCATTACCGTCGTCGATGCGAATTCCAAGTCACCGCTCGTCGACGCGCGCACGATTTTAATCGGTCCGCAAACGGCGAGTTCGCTCACGACCAAAGCGGGCGTCATCCACTACACGGACGTGCCGACGGGCATCTATCGCGTCCGCGTGGTCAAGCGCGGCTTCGATTCGGGCGCATCGAAAGAATTCGACGTTCTCGAAGGCCGCTCCGTAAGCGTTCGCGTGGAGCTTTCGACTTCGACCGGCGGACTCAAGATTATCGGCTCCGTCACCGCGCGCTCGAACGTTTCGGTTGCTACGAGCGACATCTCCGATAACAGCCCGATCCGCCGCATCTCGAATTCTCTTACCGACGCGCTCGATACGATCGCAGGCGTAAGCGTTACGCAGGATGCGACCGACCCCTCGAGTCCCGTGACGGTGTCGCTTACGAATCACGACGAATCGCAAACCGCGATTACACTCGACGGCATTCCGCTTTCGGCACCCGGCACGTCCGCCAATCTACGTGGCATCGGCACCGATCTTTTCAGCGGTTCGAGCGTCAGCTCTTCGCCGAGTGCGGGCGCTCTCGGCGGCGGCGTCAACTTTCGAACATTGCAGCCGACGCAGGCACTGCAATTTCGCGGTAGCGGCACGACGGGAACCTTCGATCGTTCCAACTATTCACTCGCCGCCACCGGCAGCGTCGACAGTTTCGGATTTGCGGTGCAGCATACGTGGCGTGGCAGTAATAGCCCACTCACGTTCCGCGACTACGAAGATCAAAGCGGCTTGACGTATCCGCACGAGGGCGAGTCGACGAGCCTCGGCGATTACGTGAAGTTTCGTTATCGCCTCGGCGACGACCGTACCTCGATCAGCGGTACGGCGCTCTCGAACAATCTCGACGCGAGCTCGATCTGCGCGCGCGACGTAACGCTGCTGCCGTGCGGCATCGGGCCGGGTAACCAAAATTACGGCCGCTTCGGTTTCGCGTATACCACGGTGCAGTCGCTCATCGGAACGGTCGCGACCTCGGCGTCCGCCTATACGAGTTCGAGCGTTCAAACGAACGACGATTCGAACCGTTACGTTCTCGAACCGCCCTGCGATATCGCAGCCATCGGCCAAACGGCGTGCGACCCGGCCGGGTACGAGGAAAATCTCTTCCCATCGCTCTCGACGAACGATACGCTTACACGCGGCTTCGCTTACAGCTCTTCGATTTCGCAGGGGCGCCACACGCTCGCGCTAAGCGGCAATACGTACGCTTCGATCAATACGTCGCTGCCGATCGCGGGTTCGAAGTTCGAAGTGCCGTATACGAACGCGATCTCTTCGACTAGCTACACGCTCTCCGATAGCATAAAATCGAGCGATAAGATTACGCTGCAACCACGGGTTTCGATCGTCAACACGACCACGCTCGGAACCAGTGCCCTGGCCGGCTTCGGGGCGACGTGGGCGCCGCAGCCGAGCGACACGGTCACGAGTTCGATCAACGTCGGCAGCTCGCAACCGAACATCAATATCAATCGCTCGTTTAGCGATCCCGTGAGCGCACGCTTCGATTGTCAGGCGCGTACGGCCGTGGTGAGCGGACCGGGCGATACGAACGGCGGGAGCCAATCCGCCGTCAGCCTCGATGCGGCCTGGATGCATCGTTTCGCTTCGGGTAATTCACTAACGGCCGATTTATTCTCTCAAGTACAAACGGGTCAGCTCATCACGGCACTCATCGCGGAGCCCGCGTCGTATTACGCCTCGGTACCCGGCTACCTCACCGATCTCGCGGCTGCGTACGCTTCGCCGAACGTGTGCGGCGTGGGAAGCGGCACACCGACCGTCTACGCCCAGGAATCGGTCGGAGGAACCCGCCGCATCTACGCGGGCCTCAACGTTAGCGGCCGCTTCGGGCTCGGCCGTTACGTGGTCGCGATACCGACCTATTCGCTCAATAAGGCGGAGCTCACGGCGGCTAGCGCCCGCTTGCAAGACGGGCCCTCTACCACGCTCGTCCGGGCGCAGTTGCCAAACCGGCCGTTGCATCGCGCGGGCCTCACGATCGACGGATACGTGCCGCGCAGCGGTATCGAACTCATCGGTAACGCGCAGTATACGGGCTCGAACAATCAACAGAATCTCGGGCCGTACGTCAGCGTGTCGGGCGGCATATCGCACGTGTTCGGGCCGGGCCAAGTGACGCTCTTCGAAAACAATATCTTTAATACGTACGGCGGCGTCTTCGCCACGGGCGAGTTCGCCTCGCCGCTACCGCTCTCGAGCGGCGGCGTTTTCCGCACGGCTGCGACGCCGCTCGTACCGCGGACGCTCAACCTGTCGTACGTCATGACGGTCGGCGGCCCGCGGCCGGGCCCGGCACTCGCATCGCTTAAAAATATCGCCGCGGCGACGCCCGAACCGACGCCGAGTCCCAGTGCGTCGCCGGGCCGTAATCGATTCGTGCCCGTACCGCCGCCGCCGGGTGTCGATCCGTTATCGCTTGCGACCTCGCGTCCGGAATGCGACGCCACCCAGCAAGCGGCGGCCAAGCCTCTTTCCGATACGTTGCGCGCCTACGTTACGGCCTACGAAGCGAAAACGAAACTTCCGAGCCTCGACGCTTTCACGATCGTGCCGCACGTCGCGACCGCCGATCCAACGGTACCGTACTATCTCGAATTGCGTCCGCGCCGACCGCAGGGCGCCGCGAACCGCGACGGCGGCGCTAGCGATGCGAACGGCCTGCCGCGCGTCGGCCGTTTCGGCGGTGCCGGCGGCGGCGAGCGGCAGCCGGGCGGGGGCCCGCCGGGTGGTGGCGGTGGTGGACCCGAAGGGCCGCCGCCGGGCGAGGGTGCGCAGGGCGGCAACGCGCCGGGAGCCGAGGCCGGCGGGGGAGGCGCCGGAGCGCCGACCGATGCGCAACGTGCGGCGTTCCGAAATAGTCCGCAGGCACTCGCCTTCCGCGCTTTTACGAGTTGCGCGTACGTCTCGGTCTTCACCGCAGACCAAGCCAAGGCCAAAGGCATCGTGCCGCAAGGCGGCCGCCCGGGCTTATTCTACGTGCCGAAGACCGGGCTTACGTTCGTCCGACCGCCCGAGTTGCCGCAAGGCGGCGGCAGCCTCAAGCGCTGACCGAGACGGTAAGGACGGCCTTTCCGCCGAGCTTACCGCTCTTGCTTTCTTCTAATATTTCCGCCGCTTCGGCGAGCGGAGCATGCCGTTCGACGAAAACGTGAATCGTGCCCGCGACCATCGCCGCGAGTTCTTCCAAACTCTCGCGCGATGACTGCGGCGTATCGGAGAGCGATAGGTTGTGTGCCGTCAAGCCGCTCCGGGCGAACCACGCTTCGTCTGCCGCGTGGTTGGTCGAAACGAGTTTGCCGCCGGGCGCAAGCAGCGGCGCGAACTTCGCGACGGCATCTGCATCCTTGCTAACGAGATCCAAAATGCCGTCGACACCCTCGGGATACCAAGCCTTCACCGTTTCGACCACGTCCTCACGGTCGTAGTCGGCGACATCCCCGGCGCCGAGGGACAACGCAAAATCGTGTTTTTTGGAGCTCGCCGACGCGATGATGCGCGCGCCTCGTACGCGCGCGAGTTGCGTCGCGAACGCGCCGACGCCGCCCGTCGCGCCGAGAATTAGTACGGAGCGTCCGTTCTCCGCACCGAGGGCGACCAGTCCGGCGAGCGCCGTTAAGCCGGCCGTGGGAATCGCGGCCGCACGAACGTCGTCGAGTTCTGCCGGCGTCGGCGCGACGGGCGAGCCGCGATCGCCGAGCGCGACCGCCGTGTATTCGGCGTAGCCGCCGTGTTCCCGAGCGATACCGAACACGCGGTCCGCCTTCGCGAATCCGGTCGCGCTCGAGCCCGTCGCCTCCACGCTCCCGGCGAAATCTTGTCCGAGCACGAGCGGCAGCGGCCGCTCGCCCGCCATTCCGTCGCGGACTTTCCAATCGATCGGGTTCACACCGGCAACCGAAACCGCCACGACGATTTCGTCCGGTTTAGGCGTTAGCGAAGGAAGATCGTGTAACGAACCGGGCGTTCCGAATTCATCGATGGCAAAAGCACGCATGCCCGCGCCTTACCCGTTTGCGGGCGACTTCGAAGCGACGAGTGCGAGCATTTTGCCGTATACGCTCGCGACTCGCTCGGTCAAATCGTCGATGCCGGCTTCGGCTGGCCGCGCGGCGTGTAACACCGCGACGGTTAATTGCGTCGCGAGTTCGCGATCTTTCGGGCTCGGCCCATGGTGCTTCGGCTTTTTTTCGTGCGGGTGTTCTTTATCTGACATCCGACGATAATTTTAGAGAAGCTGCGGGACGCCTCCGGCGCGCGCACGTTTCGGTTGCTCGTGATGCGCGAACATGTAGTGGCGCACGCGATCGGGCGAGGTTACGCTTTCGGTCGAAAAGAGGATGTGGGCATCCGCGAACGCGGTGCGCAGCTTGCGACTGCCGGCGTGCAGCGAGACTTCGAGGCCGCTCGCGCGAGCCGAACGCAGCGCCGCATCGAGCGCCGCCATGCCTTCGCGCGTGACCGTAGCGACGTGCTTGGTCGTGAGTAGCACGCCTTGCGTGCCGTTCATCGTTAATTTAGCGAGCGTCTCCGCGAGAAGCGTGCCGAGGGTTGCATCGAGATCTCCGATGAGATCGACGACGACGGAAGCGGCGAACGCAGGAGCGGCCGCATCGGTTGATACCATGGTCCAAAGTATCGCTCGCTCGCCAATTCCGCACCTGAGAGTGGGGTGAGAATGTGCCTTCTCAGCGCGGTCTCAGACTTCGTCCGTAGCATTAATGGCATGATGGACGCACCGGCGCGTATTCTCGTTATCGACGACGAACGCCATATTCGCGAATTGCTCGAAATCGGTCTTGCCGACGACGGCTATGAGGTCGCCTCCGCAGCCGATGGTCAAATCGGATTGCAATTAACCCGAGAGTGGGCCCCCGACGCCATCGTGCTCGACGTAATGATGCCGAAGATCGACGGCGTAACGCTGCTGCCGATGCTGCGCAAAATTACGGAAGCGCCGATCGTCATGCTCTCGGCCAAGGGAGAAACGGGCGACAAACTCGCAGGCCTCCATGCCGGTGCGGACGATTACGTGACCAAGCCCTTCGAACTCGACGAATTAACGGCGCGATTGCAAGTCGCTCTGCGCCGTCCGCGGCTCGCGCAACCGCAAACGCTGCATTTTGCAGACCTGGAAGTTAATCTCGAAACGCGCGTTGCGACGCGCGCGCAGAAGCGCATCGCGCTCTCGGCTCGCGAATACGACTTACTCGTGGTG
>CAXTIY010000018.1:0-18953 GCA_964244215.1 uncultured bacterium | reverse complement strand
GAACCGTTCAAACCCCTCCTCGCTAACCCTTGACGGCGGACACCGTATCTAGATCCGGACGAAAACAGAGCACCCATTTGGCGCACCGCAAGCGTATGGATTTGCTTGCGATGCGCGTTGACGTTTAGGCTGTTGTACGCACTTTTGCCGGCGAGGAGCGGCGCCGCGGGTTATGGGGCGGCGCTGTTGGCGGTGGGGCGGCCGGCGGTTGAGGGGGTGGCTCCGGTTAGGTCGACGGGGGATTGGGAGATGTCGAGTCCCAGAGCGTAGCGCACGAACTCACGCAGCGTGAAGACCGGCCCGGAAGCCGGTTGCCAGGCGGGCGCGAGATTGAGCAGCGAGTGATTGTCGCCGAACATCATGCCGAGAAACACTTCGGCTACGATACGTCCGCCGACGGGTCCGAGTTGCGGCGTGTTGACCGTAACGTTCTCGATGACGGGAACCTTGACCGCCGCTCTAAATTGCATCGCTTCCGCCAACACATACGTCCAAAGCGGACAGTTGTCGGCGAACACGTCGCCGATCGAAGCGATCGGCCGTGCCGGGCCTGCGGGATCGTCGACGGCTTGTCCGATCGTGATCTGCGACTCGTCGAGCGGCGTGATGCCCATCGCTCGGGCGATGCTCTGTCCCGACGGCAGGCCGAGCCGCCAACCGCGCTCGAGATTTCGTTGCGCGAGCGAGCTCGGGTTAATCGCGACCGACGGGGGCAGACTCGCGAGCGGATTGACGAGCGAGGTATCGATGCGATAAGCGAGTTGCAACCGTTTCGCGTTCTCGGCAGGCGTACCGTCGTACGTTCTCGTGTCGATATCGATGAAGCGGCCCCAGTCGATGCCCCACGCCGGATTCATCCCGCGGAAACCCGTCAGACCTTCAGGAAAGCCTTGGCTCGGCACCGGGAAAATCGGTAACAGCACGTTATCGTTTAATCGATAGCCGGGGCGGATCATCGAATGGCCGAGGCGATACGCCGCGACGGAAAACTCGACCGGCATGAACGGTTGGTGTTTCCAATGGAAGAACGCGAGCTTGTGACGATCGTAGCCAGAATCCGACCGGAGATCTTGGAGGACATCCGCGTTCACGATCCGTGGCAGAAAATCGTTCAAGACGACGTACTGATAATGAAAGCGGACGAGCTTTTGAATCTCGGCGAACGCGAGTTGCGGATTCTCGCCCGCCAACCGATTGTGGAACCGGTGAAAGAGGCCTTGCAATTGCGAGACGATCGAATTTTCGTCGTTGCGCGGGTCGCCGATCAAGGCGCGACGTACCGGTGCGTTGTTGCGTGGCAGATCGCTCGCGCCGCGGTCGCCGCCGGTTAGGGCATCGCCGAGTAGAAAGAAGCGGCCCGTGTCGTCATACATGTAGGGCTGGTCGTCGGGACCCCGGCCGTACACGTTATCTAAATCGAACGTCGGCGTGCGGAAATCGGTTAACGCGCCCGGGTCGTCTTGCTTTTGTAAGCTGCTATTTGGATCGAACGTAATGTCGTGGTCGATGAACTGCCCGAAGTACGTGTAAAGCGCGGGTATGCCGCTTTCTTCGTCGTCTCTTCCGTCTTTGGCACCGTCGAAGGGTGCGGACATCGCGCTGCCGAGCTGCGCGAGATTCGCGATATTGTCTTCGGGTGAACGTCCGAACGTCGCGGGTGCCAGCGATCGGAACATGCGGCCGTACGAGCCCTGGAACATCGGTGAAGCACCTGTGGACATCAACCCGCGCACGGGCGTACTGTGTCTACCGCTCATAAAAACTCCATGGGAAACGGAAGCGCCGACCGGCTCGCAAAGACGAACCGCGCGCAGCGAATTGTGGCTTAACGTGAGCCAAACACGGCTCGCCATGATGAACCGGCCGAGGCGGAGTTCAGGCGATCAGTCGGAGGCGCTCGAGAAGCGTCGCTCGAGGCGCTCGCCAGTCGTTGCTAATGCCGACTATCTTTTATTCTAGCGAATAGCGTACGGTTTGCTTCACCCCTATGCGGGATATTACGATTGGCTCGGCACTCGGGCGAACATTATAGCCGTAAACGGTAAGCCGCAACGCGCTCCGTATCGAATTCGGCGTTACGACCATCTGATGTCGTATATAGGCGCCGTAAACTGTTAGATTTGGCCGGTAGTTTCCGAAGAAGTATATGTTTTGGTCGGCTCCTGTATAAAGATATTCCGAACCTAGCGTAACTCCCGCGGGACTGACTGGATTGCGGCAATCGCCACGGCATCGCTCGGCGTGCAGCGACGAAAACGCTCGACCATCCGGTTCCAATCGAGTCTTGCGAGCTACGCGATCTGGCAAACTCCGCTCGGCTCTAGTGTATATCCGCCTTATCCCAGACGGCGTGCGTCCACGCACCGGTCGGCTTTTTCGTGATGACCGGGTCGCTGCTTCCGCCAAGCAACACGCGGACGGTCCGTTCGGCAGCGGCGTCGTCGAGGTAACCGAGTCCGCGGTTACTGCCCGCAACGAGCTTCGCGATATCGCCCATCATGCGCTTCTGATGCGCCGCCGTCTGCACGCCCGCCGTGTCGCTCGCGAGAACGATCGTTACCGCTTCGTCTTGGTGTGCGAGCGCGTACTGCCAGCCCTGCATCGACGCTTTCAAGAAGCGCGCGAGCCGTGCGGACTTGGCCGGATCCTTGAGCTCGGCTTCGGTGGTGTACAGGCCGTCCTCGAGAGTAGCGACGCCTTCGTCTTGGTAGCGGAACACGGTCAATTGATCCGGTTGCATGCCCGCTTCGATGAGTTGCCAGTACTCGTTGTAGGTCATCGTCGAGATGCACGCGGCTTGCTTTTGCAAGAGCGGATCGACGTTAAAGCCTTGCTTGAGCATCGTTACGCCGCCGGGCCCTCCCGTCGTCGGATATTTCAAGCGGCTCATCCAAGCGAGGAACGGATACTCGTTGCCTGCGAACCAAACGCCGAGCGTCTTGCCTTTAAAATCGGCCGGTGTTTTAACGCCGCTATCCTTACGGCACGTCATCTCTAAACCCGACTTTTGGAAAACTTGCGCGATGTTGACCAGCGGCACGCCCTTCTCGCGCGCGGCAAGGGCGGAGGGCATCCAGTCGACGTCGACGTCCGCTCCGCCGCCGGCCATGACTTGCGAGGGATTGATGTCGGGGCCACCCGGTTTGATCGTAACGTCGAGTCCGGCTGCTTTGTAATAGCCTTTGGCCTGCGCGACGTAGTAACCCGCGAATTGCGCCTGCGCGACCCACTTGAGCTGAAGCGTCAAGCGATCCGCCGCGCGTGCGGACGCTGCGCCGAGCGCGAAGAGGCATGCCGTTAACGCCAAGCACTTCGTGAGATACGAGATCGCCATAATGGTAAGCGCCTTAATCGTTCGAGCGGGCGGGTTGGAATGAGGGATGCCAGAACAGCGTGCGGCGCTCGAGCCACGCGATCGCTGCGAAGCAAGCGGAACCCGTCAGCGCCGCAAGCGCGATCTCGGCCCAAACCACGTCGAGATCCAGACGTGCCGCTTCGGTCGAAATGCGAAAGCCCATGCCGACGATCGGCGTTCCGAAAAATTCGGCGACGATCGCGCCGATGAGCGCGAGCGTGAAGTTCAACTTGAGCGCGTTGAAAACGAACGGTAATGCGGCGGGCAAGCGTAAGCGCAGCAGCGTTTGCACGTAACCGGCGCCGTACGAGCGCATGAGGTCGCGTTCCGTGGGATTCGTCGCGGCGAGGCCGGCGAGCGTATTGACGAACATGGGGAAGAACGTCATTACCGCGGCGACCGCGGCTTTCGAGGGCCAGTCGAATCCGAACCACATGACCATAATCGGGGCTATGCCGACGATCGGCATCGCTCCGAGCAAACCCGCGAGCGGCAAGACGCCGCGCTGCAAAAAGTTGGAACGGTCCAGCGCGAGCGCGAAGAGGAAGCCCGTCCCGCAGCCGAGGGCGTATCCGGGAAGCACGGCGCGAATAACCGTCTGCATGAAATCGGCACCGAGCAGCGGTAAGTGAGTTACGAATGCGGCTACGATTCCGGTCGGCGGCGGCAAGAGTATCTGCGGCACGGAAAAGCCGCGGCACGCGATCTCCCAACACCAGAGCAAAAGGACCCCGAACAACACGGGCGTCGCGATGCGGAACGGGCGCGTCTCGCCACGCGCGAGCCAAACGAGCCCCACGGAACCGGCGGCAACCGAAACGATTAAGACGAATGCGATTAGCACGATGCCCGGCCGCCTGTCGCAGTCACAACCGGCCGCCGCGGCGGCGGACGACCAGTGCCTGCGCCGTGTTCGTAGCGCCCAGGGCCAATAGCGTTAAGACGGCGGCCATAGCGAGCGCAGCCCAAATCTGCAGCGTTTGACCGTAATAAGATCCGGCGAGTAATCGCGCGCCGAGCCCCGCTTGCGCGCCCGTCGGCAACTCGGCGACGATCGCTCCCACGAGTGCCAGTGTCGCCGCGATCTTGAGACCGGCGAATAGAAAAGGCGTCGACGCCGGCCAACGTAATTTTGAAAACACGTCCCAGCCGCTCGCATTATACGTACGCATGAGATCGAGCTGCATGCGCTCGGGCGAACGCAAACCCGTAACCATCGCCGCGGTAACCGGAAAGAAGCAGAGCCACGCCGCGATCAGCGCTTTCGGTAATAAGCCGGAGAGGCCGATATTGCCGAGCACGACGACGATCATCGGTGCGATCGCGAGAACCGGTACCGTCTGGCTCGCAATGATCCACGGCATGAGCGATCGATCGAGCGTACGTAGATGGACGATCCCGACCGCGAGCGCTAAACCGGCCAAGAGTGCCAGCGCGAATCCGACGACGGCGCTGACGGCCGTGACGCCCGCGTGAAAGAGAAGATTGTGCGGGGAGTTCATCGGATTCGTGAAGATGCTCGTAATTAGCGTGGCTGCGATTTGGTGGGGAGCGGGCACGAGCGGACGATCGAGCGACAGCGTACCGAGCACGACTTCGAAGACGCCGGGACGATCGCTCGCGAGCGCGCGCGCTTGCGAATAATTCACGCAGACGGTCGCGGCGTACCAGAGTGCCGTTGCCGCGACGATTACGACGAGAACGGGGGCGCTCGCCCGCAAGCGCGCGGCGAAGCTCCCGGACGCTTGCGGCTCAGGCATAACTGTGGCCCGCGTGTAACGCTTCCCGTACGCGATGGGCGACTGCAAGAAATTCCGGCGTCTCGCGAATCTCGAGCGGACGCTCGGAGCCGAGCTCATTGTCGATGATTTCGGTTATTCGGCCGGGACGCGGCGACATCACGACGATCCGCGTCGAAAGATAGACGGCTTCCGGAATCGAGTGCGTCACGAAAACCACGCTCATGCCGGTGCGCTGCCATAAGTCGAGCAAGTGCACGTTGAGACCGTCGCGCGTTATCTCGTCGAGCGCGCCGAACGGTTCGTCCATGAGCAGGAGCGTCGGTTCGAAAGAAAGTGCGCGCGCGATCGAGACGCGCTGCTGCATCCCGCCGGAAAGCTGCCACGGAAAACGCGCGCCGAAATCGCCGAGACCGACGAGTTCGAGATGACGCTGCGCGCGCTCGCGGCGTTCCGCGGCGGGCACGCCCATGATCTCGAGCGGTAACATCACGTTGCGCAGCGCCGTTCGCCATGGATAGAGTGCGGGCGCTTGAAAAACGTACCCGTAGGCTCGCTGCGAGCGCGCTTGGCTCGGCGTCATGCCGTTCACGAGCAACGTGCCGGTCGAGGCCCGTTCGAGATCCGCAATCGCGCGCAGGAGCGTCGTCTTGCCGCATCCCGATGGGCCGATCAGCGAAACGAATTCGCCGCGCGCGATCGACAGATCGATGCCTGCGAGCGCGACCGTCGCTTGGTCGCCCGTACCGAATACGAGGCCGAGGCCGCGAGCCTCGACGACCGCGGTACGCGCGTTCGCCGCACCGTCGCTAGGCGTCGCGAGAGACCGCAGAGCGCGCATGCCGCGCGGTTGCCCGAGGGACCGCGAAACCCTGCGGACCCTCGGGTAACGGGCGGCGGCCTCGTTACGGGAGTTGCGAGAGCGAAGCTGCGGGCGCGGGCGTCGCGCTCGGATGCCCCGCTATGTATTCGGCGGCACGCTCGAAGGTCGTCGCGCCGATCGCGCGGCCGGCGCGGCGCCCGGCCAGATCTCCCGTTTCGAAGTGGATACCGCCGTAGCGGCGCGATAGCCCGGCTTGGTCGGCGGCGGCCGAGAACGTCGGCCAAGAGAGCGTTACGCTTCGCGCGGGCACGCCGGGCTCGAAGAGCGATGTGCCCGGCGCTTGCGTATACGAATCGCCGAAGTCGTCGCTACCGGTGAAGCGCCGTAACACTTCGGCCGCGGCCGCACTGAAGGTGCTGTGCCCCGAGAAAAACTCCGGAAAAGCGGGCGTTACGATCTGTGGGGACTGATACGGTCGCCACGCCGAGCCGTCGATGAAGCGCGCGCCTTTTCCGGGTCCCGCCCACGCGTAGATCTTTTTGTGGGCGAATAACGTATGGATCGCGGTAATCGGGCGCACCGAATCGTTCGCCCGTTTCGCGCGCCAGCAAACGATGCTCGCATCGAGCAACGCATTCGAGAGTGCGAAGAACATTCTCGCATCGGTTGCGGCGTCGTGACGATCGCGCTTCGATATCCAGATGCCGAAGCGCACCCAATGACCGGGCGGGGAATCGGTCATCATGCCGTCGGCCCAGTATTCGGCGATCGTTTTTCGTTCGTCCGTCAAGTGAGCGCTGATATCCACGATGTCTTGTGCCTGCTGCCGGAATTGCGGCGAATCTGCAGGGACGGGGCCGGGAAACGAGCTTATAAACGCTGCCGGATCGATCGCGAACGGCGTTACGCGACCCCAGTGTGGAACGAGAAAATGCTGCGTCGTGAAGCCGCCGGCATCGTTATAGATCAAGAGCGGTTGCCAGTAGCTGGAATCGCGCGTGTAGCTCGCCGTATTCGTCGACCGGTAACCGGTGTAATCGGAATACGAACCCTTGTGCAAGTCGCCGAGTTGGTTCGAGCCGTCGTTATGGCGAGACGCGAGAACGGCATCGGCCGCCGCTTTACCGACGCGCTCGGGCGCGTCGTTCGTACCGATGAGCTGCCCCGTTTGCAAGAGCGTGACGTCGGCCATCGGTACGGCCGACACATCGCGCAGCGCATAGAACGCTGCGATACCGATCGCGCGCCGCTCGTTTGCGGCCGTTCGCTCAGATTCGGGCTGCCGTAAGCGCGACGTCCCATCGGTTCCGCTCGCGACCGGGTCGTATGCCGCCCACGCATCGTACATCGCCGTATTAACGATCGCGAGCGCGCGCGCGGCGATCGGTGCGGGGACGCTCGCTTCTCGAATGCCTTCGAGCGCGGCCTCGTTCCAAATCGCGACGATCGTCTCTCCCGCAAGCGGGTCGCGCGTCGTGCGAGCTTTCGCAACGGCGCCCGCCGAAGTGGCGGCGGCGATGCAAACGAGCGCGACGCATTGCAAGCGAATCGCGTTCGACCGTCCTAGAAGATGTAACCGCATGAATCCAGCCAGAAGCGCCCCGGATTGAGATTCGTGGTTAGCGGTAGCGTCGGCGTCGAATCGTAGCGCACCGAGAACGTCGAAACTTGGGAGAGCGGGACGTACGACAGGCCCGTCTTCGTAACGTAGAGCGTACGATACGAACTCGTTACCGGTAGCCAATACGCCGTAATCATCTGTGTTGCGGTTAAATTATTCGGCGTCGGCGGAAAGCACGCGAGCGCGCCTCGGGAGACGGAGCCGGTACCGTAAAAAAACGACGTGTACGAAAGGCCCGGGTTGAAGCCGCTGCCTTTGCCGCTAACGGTCAGCGTCGTCCCGTCGTCGTGGAACTTGACGCTCCCATAGACGGTGCTGAACGGCGAAAGAAATTCGCGGGCGTTTGGCCCGCTCGCCCCCTTGTGTTCGCTTCCGACGTCGACCGAAGCGGTCTTGGCTCGCGTCGTCGTTGCGTTGCTCTGCACCGGAAGAAGTAAACCGATCGCGATAAAGGCTGAGACGGCTTGCGTAAATCTCGACAACATGTAAGTCTCCCGGCGGCTGCTAGCACTAATCGTTAAGAACTTCGCAACCGTAGTTATTAAGCGAGGGAAACGAATCGTATCAGATTAGGGCTTTCGATGTAAGGGGCGGGAGAAAACTCATTCAATCGCCGATTAAAAATACTAAAGCGACGTAGTACAGAAGATGCCGCAGCTGCTTGTTAAGTGCTGAAGCTTAATTTCTTTAAATTGGTCCGGAGCGCTACGCGGCAATGCGCGCGTCGGAGTGGCGTCATGGTAACCGCGATGCGGTTCCTATTAGAGCGCTACGAGCACGCCTTCGATAATAGAAGCGACGTCGTCCGCGCCTTCTTGGGAGGCTGCGAGAACGTCGCCGTGTGATACGTCTGCTCCGTCGCCGATGACGTTGGAGATGAGCGAAAGTCCGAGCACCTCGATGCCGAGTGCGCGCGCGGCGATCGCTTCGAGTACCGTCGACATACCGACCGCGTCGGCGCCGAAACGCCGAAACGCCTCGCATTCGGCCGGCGTTTCGTATTGCGGTCCGCGCACGCCCGCGTACACGCCTTCGTGCAAGCGCGTTCGCCTTGCGGTCGCGGCGTCGCGTGCGAGCTCGCGCAGACGCGGCGAATAGGCATCCAGCATGCTGACGAACGGATTGCCGCCGGAAGGATCGAGCGGCGTCGCGCCCGTGAGATTGATATGGTCTCGGATCGCCATCACGTCGCCGCGCGCGAAGGCCGTATTTAAGCCGCCCGCCGCATTGGTGAGCACGATCGTCTTGGCACCGCTCGCAACTGCGAGTCGCACGAAATAGACGACGTCGGCCGCGCGATAGCCTTCGTAGAGATGCGCGCGTCCGGCAAAGGCCGCCACGCGTTTCCCGCCCCACATGCCGGCGTACGCGACGCCCGGGTGACCGGCGACCGTCGCGACGGGTGCGTGCAGTTTCGCATACGCTACCTCGACGCCGTCGATCCGCGCGGCAACGCCCGACGACAATCCGCTTCCGAGCACGATCGCCGCATCGAGCGATCCGTTTGCCCGCTTCTGTAAGCGCGCCGCCGCGCGCGCGAGCTTGGAGCCTTTCGCGCCGATGCTACGACGCCCGCACGGGCACGGCTGCGGGAACGAGCAGGTTGCGACCCGTCATCGCCGCGGGAACGTCGAGGCCGAGCAACGGTAAGAGCGTCGTCGCGACGTCGCCGAGGCTGCCGTTTTCGAGCGTGCCGAGCCTCGGGTCGCGCGAGACGAGTAGGAACGGAACGGGATTGGTCGTGTGCGCCGTAAGCGGCCGGCCGTCTTTGTCGAGCTTTTCTTCGGCGTTACCGTGATCGGCCGTAATCGCGAGCAGGCCGCCCGCTTCGAGCACGGCCCGTTCGAGCCGCCCGAGCGCGACGTCGAGCGTTTCGAGGCTACTGATCGTCGCGCTCATCACGCCCGTATGCCCGACCATGTCGGCGTTTGCGTAATTCATGACGATGACGTCGTGTAAGCGCTCGCCGAGATCCTCGACCGCCGTCGTCGTTATTTCAGCGGCGCGCATTTCGGGCGCGAGATCGTACGTCTGCACGCTACGGTCGGAAGGCACGAGCAAGCGATCCTCACCCGCGAACACCGTCTCGCGACCGCCGTTGAAAAAATAGGTGACGTGCGCGTATTTCTCGGTTTCGGCGAGCCGCAGTTGCAGCAAGCCTGCAGCCGCGACGACTTCCCCGAACGTATCCGATTGCGGCCGCGGTCCGAAGAGAACCGGATTGGGCATGTCTTCTTCGTATTTCGTCATCGTCGCGAAGTAGAGACGCTCGTATGCCGTTACGGAGAATTCTTTGAAGCCCGGCTGCGTGAATGCGAGCGTTATTTCGCGCGCTCGATCGGGGCGAAAGTTAAAGAAGAGTACCGCGTCTCCGCTCGCAATCGGGCGCGGTTCGCCGACGATCGTCGGCACGATGAATTCATCGGTTTCGCCGCGCGCGTACGCGGCGGCCAGCGCTTCGTGCGCGGTCGGCTCGGTGAATGCGGCGCACCCTTGCGCGAGCGCCCGGTATGCGCGCTCGACGCGCTCGAAGCGCTTGTCGCGATCCATCGCGTAGAAGCGTCCCGATACCGTTGCGATGGCGCCCGCTGCGCCCGCGCGCGCGAGATGCGTTTCGAGAGCATCGAGATAGCGACCGAGCGAAGACGGCGGCACGTCGCGGCCGTCGGCGAAAACGTCGATCGCGAGCGGCACGTGGGGTGCCGCGGCGTCGATCAATGCGAAGAGATGATCGATCGAACTGTGCACGCTGCCGTCGGAAAGCAAACCCATGAGATGCAATCGGCCGCCGCTTTCGCGCGTGTGGGCGATCGCGGCTTGCAACGTCGCGTTCGTCGCAAAGCTGCCGTCCGCGAGCGCGTCGTTGATCACGACGACGCCTTGCGGCACGACGCGGCCGCTTCCGATATTGATATGGCCGACTTCGCTATTGCCCATCACGCCTTTGGGAAGTCCGACCGCTTCACCACTCGCTTCGAGCAACGCATGCGGATACGTCGCGAGCATGCGGCTCCAATTGGGCAGATCGGCTTTGGCGATCGCGTTACCGTACGCGTCGGCAGAATAACCCCAACCGTCGAGAATCGCAAGCACGAGAGGCGGCCGGCGCGCGCGCGCCGTCATACGGCGACGCGCGCACGAGCGCACGCTAAGATTGCGGCAAAGCTTGCGGGGTCGAGGCTCGCGCCGCCGATGAGGCCGCCGTCGATATCGGACTCGGCCATCAGTGCCGCGGCGTTATCGGCTTTCATGCTGCCGCCGTAAAGAAGCCGCGCCGTCTCGAGCCCGGTAACCGATCCGCGAATCTGCGCGATGACGCGATTCGCGTTGTCCGGCGTGTCGCTGAGGCCCGTGCCGATCGCCCAAATCGGTTCGTAGGCGACCACGCAGCGCGCGACGTCATCCGATGCGACGTTGGCGAAGGCGATCTTCGTTTGCGCCGTTACCCTCGCGACGGTGAGGCTATCCTCGTGTTCGGCTTGCGTTTCGCCGACCGCGACGATCGGCGTGATACCGTGGTCGATTGCCGCGCGCACTTTGCGATTGACCGCGTCGTCGTTTTCGGCGTAATACGCGCGCCGCTCGGAATGCCCGATGATCACGTAGGTGACGCCGAGTTCGCGTAGCATCGGCGCGGAAACTTCGCCCGTGAACGCGCCGGTTCGCCTTTCGTGCATCGTTTGCGCGGCGATCTCGACGAAGCTTCCGGCGAACGCTTCGCCCAGTGCCGCGAGCGCCGTGAACGGCGCCGCGATCACGACGTCGACGCCTTCGGGAAACGCAGTCTCACGAAAGTCCCGCGCGAACGCGCGTGCCTCCGCGACCGTCTTGTTCATTTTCCAATTCCCGGCGATGAGCGGGCGGCGCGTCACGCGCTCGCCTGCTCGAGCGCCGCGCGTTCGAGCGCCGCGACTCCCGGCAACGTCTTGCCTTCGAGGAATTCGAGCGTCGCGCCGCCGCCGGTCGAAACGTGCGTCATGGCGCTCGCGAACCCGAGTTCCGCCGCCGCGGCCGCCGCGTCACCGCCGCCGACGACCGTCGTTGCGCCCAGGCGTGTGGCTTCGGCGATCGCTTCTCCGACCACGCGCGTTCCGTTTTGATAGGCGGGCTTTTCATAGACGCCCATCGGTCCGTTGAAGACGATCGTCTTCGCACCGCGTAACACGGCGGCATACGTTTGCGCCGTCTCGGGACCGATGTCGAGAATCATCTCGTCGTCGATCGCCGAAAGCCCGACCGTCTTCGCGTTTTCGTCTGCGTCGAATGCCGTCGAGACGACGGCATCCGTAGGAAGATGGAAGCGTACGTTCTTCTCGAGCGCCGCTTCGAGAATGCGCCGCGCGGGTTCGAGATCCGCGTCGCGCAAACTCTTGCCGACGTTAAAGTTTTGCGCCGCGAGAAACGTATTGGCCATGCCGCCGCCGATGACGAAGGCATCGACGCGGTCGAGCAGATTCGTGAAGACGCCGACCTTATCTTTAACTTTAGCGCCACCGATCGCGCACACGAACGGCGGCGTCGGGTTTTGCGTGAGCTTCGCGAGTGCGGATAACTCCGCTTCCATAAGGAAGCCCGCAACCGCCGGCAGGTAGGCCGCGATGCCTTCCGTCGAGGCGTGCGCGCGATGCGCGGTACCGAAAGCGTCGTTCACGTAGAGGTCGCCGAGTTCCGCGAGCCGGCGCGCGAATGCCGGGTCGTTCGCTTCCTCTTCTGGATGGAAGCGAACGTTCTCGAGAATGGCGATATCGCCATCCGCGAGCGCTTGCGTGACGGACTCCGCCGCCGGCCCGACGCAATCGGTTGCGAACGCGACGGGCATGCCGAGTCGCGTCGCGATATCGGCTGCGACCGGGCGCAGCGAAAGCGCCGGAACCGCTTTGCCTTCCGGACGCCCGAGATGCGAGAGCACGATCGTTCGCGCGCCGCGTTCGTGCAGGAAGCGCAGCGTTTCGAGCGCCGCGACGATCCGCGTCGGATCGCCGACCGCGCCGTCTTTCATCGGGACGTTGAGATCCTCGCGCACGACGACGCGCTTACCGCGGACGTCCGTGTCCCGCAGACTCCGAAACGCCGTGCTCAAACGTTAGCCGGGAGCTTGGATAGCACCATCTGCGTGACGTCGGCGAGACGGCACGAATAGCCCCATTCGTTATCGTACCAAGCTGCGAGCTGAATGAGATCGCCGTTGGCATTGTTGAGCTGCGAATCGATGATCGAGCTGTACGACGATTTCTTGAAATCGCAAGAGACGAGATCGCTCGTCGAATAGCCGACGATGCCTTTGAGATCGCCTTCGGACGAGGCGCCGCGCAGGATCGCGTTGAGTTCGTCTTTCGTCGTCTCTTTCTTAACCTGAGCCACGAGATAAATCATGGAGACGGTCGGCGTCGGTACGCGCAGCGCGAAACCGTCGAAAGTGCCTTCGATCTCGGGAATCGTCAGGAAGAGCGCCTTCGCGGCGCCGGTCGACGTCGGCACGATGTTGGTCGCGGCGTTGCGCGCGCGGCGAAGATCCTTGTGCGGCGCGTCCAAAATGTTTTGATCGTTCGTATAGGAGTGAACCGTCGTCATGAATCCCTTGACCCAGCCGAGGTTATCGACGATCGGTTTGAGCGCGGTCGCGAGACAATTCGTCGTGCACGATGCGTTGGAAATAACGTGGTGCACCTCGGGATCGTACGCTTGGTGATTCACGCCGAGGACGACCGTAATGTCTTCGCCTTTGGCCGGTGCGGAAATAATAACTTTCTTCGCGCCGCCGCCGTCGATGTGCGCGCGCGCTTTCGATGCATCGGTAAAGAAGCCGGTCGATTCGATCACGACTTCGACGCCGAAATCTTTCCATGGAATCTTCGCGGGATCGCGTTGCGCGAAGACCGTAATCGGTTTCCCATCGATCGCGATACCGTCCGCGCTCGTGGTAACGTCGCCTGCGAACGTGCCGTAATTCGAATCGTATTTAAAGAGGTGAGCGCACTCCGCCGCGCTCGTCAGGTCGTTGACGGCTGCGATTTCAACCCCGGGGTGGCGCTCGAGGAGAGCCTTCGTAAAATTACGGCCGATGCGGCCGAAGCCATTAATTCCTATACGCATGACGCTCCTCTGGTCGACTCGTGGTCCGGCCGAGCTAGCGGCGACGGCTAAGCGGGATACCCGATAGTCCTGCTTCGACCCTTTTTCGCGCGCGCACACCTCGTCCGCGTATTCACGAAGTGGAGCGTTACGATTCGAGCCGGCGCGCTAGTCGCAAAAGCGCCGCGATGCGTCCGTTAAGCGTCGATTTCATAACGGCCGGATTACAGCGCCGGCCGAGTTCGGCGAGCGTTTCGGTCGGGTGAGCGAGCCGGAGCTCGGCCGCCTCGCGCAGCGGCGCCGAAAGGCTGCGTAAGCCCCGAGCATCGGCAACCAAGGCGATCGCTTGGCGCTGCGCCGCGGCCGCACTCGTCGCACGGTCGACGTTCGCTGCTTCCGTATTGACGAGTCGCCGGATTCGGTTCTTCGTTTCTTTGAACGCACGCACGTCTTCGATATGCAGCATCGCATGGGAAGCACCGATGCTCGCGAGTACCTGCGTGATCGCTTCGATATCTTTAAAGTAGACGACCGTTCGCGATTTACGCCGCGTAAGCTTCGGCGCTAAACCTTCACCGCGTAAGATGGCCGCCAGGCGCTGCGCGGCCGCTTCGTCCGGCGGCACGAATTCGAGATGATAGCCGTGCGCGGGCATGGCGAGGGAACCGCACGAGAGAAACGCGCCGCGCAACTCCATGCGCCGGTCGCAGCGCGCGCCGCTCTTCGATAGAGCCAGGGGCGGCGCAACGTCGATTTCATAGGTCGGCGTGCGATAGAGTCGCGTCCCCGCGACCTTGCGTATCGGGCGCTCTTTACGATCGTCGATCAGCGACCACGCGAGCCGCGCGAGCGCCGGACGCTGCGTGCGAAACGTCTGCCGCGCGCGATCGACCCCATAGAACAGCAGGCCGAACCGTAACGCCGCGCGGCAATGGGGTGCGACGACTTCGCTGCGTGCGAGCGCATCCTTCGCGTCGGCGGAAAGCGTCGCCGCACGCGCCGTGGGCGCTACGCGAGCCAATCCGCCGGCTCGTCGCGGCGCTCGGCGAGCACTTCGTAGAAGATGCTGTCTTTGAGTGCCGGCGTTACCTTGAGCGGTACGAGCAGCACGCGCACGGTTAGGAATTTTCGCGAATAGTGCAATTCCAGAACGTCGCCCACTTTGACGTCGTAACCGGGCTTGAGGGGTTGGCCGCGTAGCGTGATGCGACCGTTGACGAGCGCCTCGTGCGCCTCGCTACGCCGCTTCGCAAGACGGCTGACTTTAAGATACTTATCGATCCTCACCCTAGCGTAACTGCAAGGCGTCGATGACGAGGTCGGCACGCTCGCGGGTACGCGCGATCGTGCGCACGTTCGGCAAATCGTTTTGCTCGACCCAAGCTTCAGCCGCGGCGGCCTCGCGCCCGGTCTCGATGTGACGTCGAATCAGGCGCTCCCGGCAAAGCGCTTCGGGCAGGTCGACGTACCATGCTTCGTCGAGCCGAGCGCGCGCGGCAGGCCACGCGCCCTCGTCTAGCAGCAGATAATTGCCCTCGACCACGATGAGCGGTATCTCGGGTGCGATCGCAATGGCGCCCGCAATCGCATCGGTCGTACCGCCGCCGCCGTGCGCGAACGCGGGCAGGTACACGATATCGGAGCGTTCGGCGAGGCGTGCGAGGGCGTTCGCGAAGCCGGCGGAATCGAACGACGGCGGACTGCCCTTGCGCGACGCGAGGCCGAGCCGCGCGAGCTCGGCATTGGCGAGGTGAAAGCCGTCCATCGGTACGTAGGCGGCGGCCGGTCCGATACGCTCTGCGAGCCAACGCGCGAGCGTCGTCTTTCCCGAACCGGGCGGCCCCGCGATGCCGAGCAACCGCCGCTCGCCCAAAGCGACCTGCCGCGCTCTCGCGAGTAGTTCGCTTGCGAGCGGTCCGCTAAACTGCGGACGCGCTTCGTGCCCGGCCGGCTCGTCTATTCTCACGCTTGCATAAAATCGTGCACGCTCCATGCGTCGCCTGCCGCGCGCTCGTGCGCTACGTTCCGGCGCGAGAGAAAGAAAGGAGCCGCCGAGCCAGCAGCGCCGCGATCTCCCGTTCGGCTTCGGGCCGCAAGTACGGAGCGCTCGCAACGTACGGGCACGGAAATTTCGCACGCAAATCGGAGCTGAGATCCCAAAGATCCAATCTCGCCTCCGCGGCGATTTTGCGCGCGCGGCGGTTCGGCAAATCGAGGTCGTAACGCAAGCCATTGGTGAGTACGACTTGTCGCGGAAAACCCGAGAGGTCGTCCGGGCTGCACACCTGCGCCGGCGCCGGAACGAATACGAGGATCGTTTGCGCCCCGACGGCTTGCGCGGCCCGCGCGATCTCGCGATAGCGCTCGACCGACCGGTCGACGGCAGTGCCGTCCCAATCGTCGTGGCCGCGTTCGAGAAACGCGATGCCCAAGGCATACGCGGCACTCGATGGCGCGCGATGTAACGATTCGCGCAGTGGCGCGACGAACTTCGCGTTGAGCAACGCATGCACGCGCGTTAGCGTGACGAGCGAATGTCGATCGTCCGGCAGCTCCGCAAGCCCTACTTTTCGGCGCAACGTCTCGGTATCGGTAAGGACGTCCTGCACGTCGTCGGGATACACTTCGACGAGCACGACGTCGGGCCGATAACGTGCCACAAACGAGCGAGCTACGATCGCTTCTTGATTGGGACCATAGCCGCTTACCGCGAAGTTCGCGACCTCGGCCGGGCGATGCGAGCGTTCGAGGTCGTTCTCGAGTAGCTGCGGCCAGGCAGCGGCCTGCGCGACTCCGACGCTACTGATGGCGTCGCCGAGCACGAAGATGCGTAGGGCATTTCTGCTTCTCGAAGCCTCGATGTCGGGGCCGGGAAAACCGTTCGCATTCGAGCTAATCCACACGTCGGCGCGCCCCGGTAGCGCGATCTTCTGCGACGGCAAAAAGCGCCAGCCGAAGACGGGGTCGGGGCGTAGCGCCGCGCTCTCGGCGACGAGGGCGGAGGTCGCGCGTAGCGAGAGTTCGGTAACGATCGGAAAGCCGATAATGGCGAGCGCGATGCTGCCGAAAACGAAACCGGCGACCGCGCGCCCGCGGCGCCGGCTCAGGCGTTCCCAGAACGCTTCGACCGTCGCCGTTCCGCGTTCCAAGACGAACGTTGCGGCGGCCGTCGCGAGTAGGGCGCATACGATCGCAAGGGCGGTACCGCTCGGCGAGAGATTGTTCCCGACGAAGAGTTCGATGAGATATTGATGCGTGAGATAGATCGTGAACGAATGGCGCCCGACGAACTCGAGCGGCCCTCGCCCGGTCGCGCGCCAAGCGGCGAGCGGATACAGCAGCACGAGCGCGGTGATGCCGAGGATCGTCGGTGCGACGATCATGCCCGGGAGCGTGAACGAACACGCGAAGCCGGCAACGTACGCGGCAGCCGCCGCGACGCGAACGATTGACCGTCGCAAGGTCGCCATGCCGCGCTTGGGATCTCGTGCCCACCATAGCGCGAGCGCCATTCCGAAGCCGAATTCCGGGAAGCGCGTTACGGCGCAGATTCCGCGCTGCCACATCTCGACGAGGTCGCCCGTGAAGAACGCGTGTCCCGCGGCGAGCGCGAGGAAACCGAGCCCCCACGTCGTCGCGAGAAGCGCGAGCGGGCCGCGCGCACGCAGAATCCACCACAGCACCGGGAACGCGATATAGAGCTCAATGATGACGCCGACGTACCACCACGAGCTCGCAAAGTAAGAAAACACGCTCGGTATGAAACGTAAGCCTGCGAAGCTCGCGTAGTACTGCCAATCGCCCGTCGAGAGGCCCGATGCGAACAGGTAACCGGCCGGCAGAAACAAGACGTGTGCGCCCCACCAGAACGGATAGATTCGTTTGAGCCGCCGCGTGAAGAATTCGGGCCCGTCGATCGAGGCGCTGGCGCGCGAGGCCACGAGACCGAGCGTGAGCCCGAAGCCGCTGAGTATGATGAAGATGGAGACGGCTTGATCTGCGAGCCAACCGACGTCGCGGGCGCCGGTGAGCGGCCAAGAGAAGAGCCCGAAGCCCGTTACCGGTGTTTGCCACTGCGCGATTCGCACGCCGAGCGCGGGCCAAGAGCCCGTGGGGTCGCCTGCAAAGCTGCCGCCGGCGAGCGTCTCGACGATATGGTTGAGCACGACCCAAAGCATCGCGAAGCCCTTGATGCGGTCGACCCACTCCAAGCCCTGAACTCGCGTCCGCGCCGGAGCAATAATCATGGGGTAACTATTAGCTAACGTGGGCCGCTTGGCTAGGGCCGAAGGGCTGCTTAGCCCGTGCTTTTAGGGACCACGCATGTGCCGGTTGCGCGGCAGACCACGACGGGCTCCTCCAAGACGTCCGCCGCGCTCGCAGAGCGGTCCGGCCGGCTGACGATCACTTGGCGCGCTTCGAAGACCATCTTTCGCGAACGGTCACCATAGCGCACGATCCGGCCCTCGGCTTCGATGAACGTTCCGGCCAGAACCGGCGCGAGAAACTGCACGGATTCGTACCCGGCGAAGAGCCCCTCGTCGCCGCTGTCACGGATGCAAAGCTCGGTCGCGACGTCTCCGAAAAGGCCGAGAATGCGGGCGCCGTCGACGAGATTCGTCCCGTAGTGGGCGTCGTTCGCGCTCATCCGCAGGCGCAGCCGCGCGCTCGGGGACGTGCGCTCATCGCTCACGCGGCTTGCAATTTCGCAAGCTGCCAGAGACGCTCGAGTTCGCCCGTGTCGAGATCGCCGAGGTGCAATCCGTCGCGTGCGGCTTGACGCTCCATAAACGTGAAGCGCCGGTAAAATTTGTCGTTCGCATCACGCATCGCCCCTTCCGCATCGACGCCGAGCGCTCGACTGAGATTGACCACGGTAAAAATCACGTCGCCGAGCTCTTCGCGAACTGCGGACGCATCGCCGTCGCGACGCGCTTCTTCGAGCTCCGCCACTTCTTCGGCGAGTTTCGCCACGATGTCGGCCGTCCGCGGCCAGTCGAAGCCTACGCGGGCCGCCTTGTCCTGCATTTTCTGACCGCGCTGCAAGGCTCCGAGCCCCCGCGGGATACCGTCGAGCCGGCTCGCGCGCTTTTGACCCGATGGCTCGAGCGCTTTGAGCTGCTCCCAGTTCTGCCACACCTCGGCCACGCTCGCGACGGCCGCGTCGCCGAAAACGTGTGGATGGCGCCGGATCATCTTATTCGAAAGGCCGTCGACCACATCGGCAATCGAAAATTTACCGCGCTCCGTCGCGAGTTGCGCGTGGAAGACGATCTGCAGCAGGAGATCGCCGAGTTCTTCACAGAGGTCACCGTCGCTGCGCGCCTCGATCGCGTCGACGAC
>CAXTIY010000017.1:0-19096 GCA_964244215.1 uncultured bacterium | reverse complement strand
AGGCGGGTGTCGATGCGGTCGATGCGGCGATCGATGCGATGAGCGGCTTGACTTCGCAACCCAATCTCGGCACGATTGCAGCCGCCCTGCGTCATACGCCACGCGATACGAACCTGCGGGCGAGCGGCATCGATGAGATCTCCCGCTATTGGGAAGCGGTTCGCTTATTCTATCGCCCGTTCGAAAGCAATATGCGCGCGGGCTCTTCCGACGTGTACCAACACGAAATGCCGGGCGGCCAATACACGAATCTTCGCGAGCAAGCGCAGGGCCTGGGCCTCGGTGACCGCTGGCCCAAGATTACGAAAACGTACGCGGACGTCAACCGTATGTTCGGCGACATCGTGAAAGTGACGCCGACATCCAAAGTCGTCGGCGACATGGCGCTCTTCATGGTCTCGGGCGATCTCACGCAGGCGGAGGTAGAAGATCCCGAAACGACGATCGATTTCCCGCAATCGGTGATCGAGTTTTTCGCGGGCTATCTCGGGCAGCCGCCGGGCGGTTTTCCGCACGCGTTGCAAGCGAAAGTTTTGCGCGGAAAGTTGCCTTTGACCGAAAGGCCCGGAGCGGCGCTCGCGCCCGCGGATTTCGAAAGCGAGCGAGCCACGGCGGAGCGCCTGGTGGAGCGGCGCATCACGGACGATGAATTCGCTTCGTACTTGATGTATCCGAGCGTCTTCGTCGAATTCGCGGCGGCGTGCGAGCGCTATGGCGACGTCGGCGTTTTAGCGACGCCCGTCTTCTTTTACGGCATGGACGTGATGCACGAACTCGAGATCGAACTCGAGCGCGGGAAGACGTTATCCGTTCGCTTCGCCGCGCTCGGGGAAGCCGATGAAGCGGGTCAACGCACCGTCTATTTCGAGTTGAACGGACAGTCGCGGCCGGTCGTCGTTATCGATACGCGCCTCGCCGGTTCGAAAGCGCAAACGCGCAAAGCCGAGAAGGGCAACGAGCATCATCTCGGCGCACCGATGCCGGGTCAAATCGTAAAGGTCAACGTCTCGGAGGGGCTAGGCGTGCACAAGGGCGATCCGATCTTTACGCTCGAGGCGATGAAGATGCAGACGGTCGTCCAAGCGCCGCTCGACGGTACGATCGCGGCCGTGCTGACGCGCGTCGGTGCACGCGTCGCCGCAGGCGATCTGCTAATCGAATTCGAATAGCGACGATTCGTTCGCGCTAAACTTTCCGTGCCGTAGCCGCTTTGCGCGTCGCTGCGCGCGGTTCGCCCGAGCGGTCGCGGGCGTCGGCGAGCGCCGTATCGGCGTTTCGGTCCGGCGGAAAGAGGCGCTCGGCCGCGACGCGCAAGATGCCCGCAACCGGTATCGAGAGTAGGGCACCGAGAATGCCGAACGCCTCGCTCCCGAACAGTAAAGCGACGAAAACGACGAGCGGCGTTACACCGACGGATTTCGAGACGACGAGCGGCGTCAAGACGTTCTGCTGTAATGCGAGAATAACGGCGAACAGCGCGAGCACCACGATCGCTTTAAACGCGCCGACGGTAAAGAAAGCGACGAGCAACACCGGAAGGACCGCCACGATCGGGCCGACGATCGGTACGATGCTTACGACGCCCGCGAGCAGCCCGAGTAGGAGCGCGTAGGGTACGCCGACGGCGAGCAAAACGATCGTGCCGAGCAGCCCGACGCCCAGGGCCAGTAGTACTTGCCCGCGCACGAAGCCGCCGACCACGCGGTCGACGTCGTTCATAAAGCCGAGCGTCTCCGCGCGATAGCGTCGCGGAACGAGCCGAGCCGCGAACGTTTGGATGCTCGCGAGATCGCCGACCACGAGCAACGTCAAGCCGAGTACGAGTGCGATATCGATCAGCGCCGACGTGGTGCCGCTAAGGATGCTTAACGCATGGGTTCCGAACCCGGCTGCGGCTCCACCCGCGAGGGCTCCCGCTTTGCCCGCGTTGCTCGCGATCGTTTGACGAACGCCCTCCGGCAGACGCTGCAAGAGCGGCGCGTCGACCGGATCTTTGATCTGGGCTTGAACCTGCGACACGATTTTGGGGAAACTATGCGTTAGATCCGCGGCTTGCGTCGCCACGGCCGGAGCCAGCCACGCGATCGCTCCGAGCGCGACGACGCCGAGGAGCGCGTAGACGATTAGGCCTGCCAGGGGCACCGGGACGCGGCGCACCGCGAGCCATTTGATCGGCGGATAAACGACGTACGCGAAGAGGATCGCGAAGATTATTACGACGAGCGTGTTGTGAACGCGGTCGAAAACCGACGCGAGCATCCACAGCAGACCGCCGATGGCGAGTGCGAGAGCCGTAATGAGGAGCGCCCGGATAAGCCGGCGCGTCGTACGATCGGTCGTGTTCGGATTAGCGAGCATAAGCCACCCTTCGAGGCGAGCTTACCCAGCATTCGCCCGGGCCGTGCCTCGTTCGTCGCTTGAATATATATCGATCCTTATGGAAATCGTTGCCGGGAACGACTCCGTAGCGCGCGAATTATTTCCGGCATGAGCGTTTACAGAGCACCGCTTCGCGACTTTAGCTTCTTGATGAACGAGCTCGTCGATTTCGAAGCGATCGCGAAGATTCCGGGCTACGAAGAGGCGCCGGCCGTGGCCGACGCCGTGCTGCAAGAGGCCGCCATTTTTGCACGCAACGTACTCGCCCCGCTCAATGAGGTGGGCGACCGCATGGGCGCGACGTACGCGAACGAGACGGTGACGACGGCGCCGGGTTTCAAAGAAGCGTATCGTCAGTTCGCCGAAGCGGGCTATGTCGGTCTGCCGATGCCGGTCGAACACGGCGGCATGGGGTTACCGTGGATCGTGAGCACGGCGACGCTCGAAATGTGGAACGCCTCCAATCTCGGTTTTTCGCTCGGACCGCTGCTGAATCAGGGGGCGATCGAAGCGATCCTCTTATGCGGAACGGACGAACAGAAGCAGCGTTTCGTGCCGCAGCTGGTCGCCGGTACGTGGACCGGTACGATGGATCTCACGGAGCCGCAAGCCGGATCGGATCTCGCGCAAGTTCGTATGAAAGCCCTACCGGAAGGCGATCGTTATCGTCTGAGCGGGCAAAAAATCTACATCACCTACGGCGAACACGATTACACGGAAAACATCATCCATCTTACCCTCGCGCGGACTCCGGCGGCGCCGGAGGGAGTGAAGGGCATCTCGCTCTTCATCACGCCGAAGTATCTCGTGAACGACGACGGAACGCTCGGCGAGCGCAACGATATTTATTGCGCGGGCATCGAACACAAGCTCGGTATACACGCTTCGCCGACGTGCACGCTCAATTACGGAGAGAAGAACGGCGGCGCCGTCGGCTACCTCGTCGGCAAAGAGAACGAGGGCCTCAAATACATGTTCATCATGATGAACGCGGCCCGTTTTTCGGTCGGCGTGCAAGGCTATGCCGTCGCCGATCGCGCCTATCAAGCGGCGCTCGAATACGCGAAAGAGCGCGTGCAATCGAAGGACATCGCCGCCAAAGCTTGGACCCCCGTACGCATCATCGAACATCCCGACGTGCGCCGATTACTGATGAATTGTAAAGCGCAGATCGAGGCGATGCGTGCGGTCGCTTTCTTCACGGCCGCAGCGATGGATTTCGCCCACGCGGGCGACGATCCCGAGCACCAGGCGATCGTCGAGTTTTTTACGCCGATCGTGAAAGGCTGGTCGACGGAGATCGCGACCGCCATCTGTAGCGAAGCGCTACAAGTGTTCGGCGGTATGGGCTACGTCGAAGAAACGGGCGTCGCACAGTATTATCGCGATATCCGTATCGCCTCGATCTACGAAGGCACCACGGCCATTCAAGCAAACGATTTGCTCGGACGCAAATTTCTCAGAGATATGGGAAAAACGGCGCTTGGACTAATGGGCCGGATGCAAGCGACGGTCAAAGCGTGCGCCGCGAGCGAGGACGAACACGTCCGAGCGATCGGCATCGAATTTGCGAAAAGCGTGAGCGCCGCCCAAGAAGCGTCGATGTGGCTCGGGGGCAATGCGCTCAAAGATCTGCATCTGGCTTTCGCCGGTTCCGTCCCGTTTTTGATGCTTTGGGGTTACGTCGCGGGGGGATGGATGATGGCGCGCTCCGCGCTTATCGCAAGCGAGAAGTCGGACGATCCGTTTTACTCGGCGAAGCTCGTAACCGCACGTTACTACGCCGACCACATCTTACCGAAGGCGATCGGTTACAAACACGAGATCGTGTTCGGAGGCGCCACGACCATGGCGCTCAGCGACGATCAGTTCGACGCCGACCGCAAGAGCATGGCTCTGGCCTAGCGTTACTGCTGCAGCGCCGTTTGCGAACGGTGGCTTACGCCGCGCAGAAGCCCGGCGAATTGTTCTCGCGCCACGTCGTAACATTCACAGCTAGCGTCTTCCAATCCAGGCCGGTCGCGAATCGTAATGGTGCCGTGGGCATAACTGATGAAGCCCGCTTGTTGCAGAGTCGCGGCGGCGATCGTGACACCCGAGCGCCCGGTGCCGAGCATCATTGCGAGAAATTCATGCGTTAAAGGAATATTGTCTGAGTTCGCGCGGTCGTGCGTTAGGAGCAGCCAGCGCGCGCAGCGTTCGTACACGGTGTGCAGGCGATTGCATGCCGCAAGCTGGCCGAGCATATTGACGTATGCCTGGAGATAGCGGTCGAGCAGCGCTCGAAAATTGCGGTCGTTCCGGCTGAATTCGGAGAAGAGATCGGCGTCGATCGTAACCGCGCGCCCGCGCACCTGACAGTAACAGTCGTTCGCCGTCGTCGTCGCCCCCATCAAAAGCGGCACCGCCGAAAGACCTTCCCGTCCGATCGTGCCGACCTCGATCTGCGTGCCGTCTTTCATCTGGGTTACGACCGAAAGTACGCAATCGACCGGGAAATAGACCTTGTCGATCACTTCGTTCGGTCGGTAGACTTGTTGGCGCAGCGCGAGATTCATAAGCACGCCGTTTTCGATCACCGTGCTTATCAACGACTCGTCGAGGCCGCTCAGAATCGCGTTTTGCGAGAGGGCTTTGCGATCGATGCGGTCTCCGGCTAGCGACATAGAGGTCCTTGTTCGACGAACTGCTCGCTCGACGACAATTATTAACGCTAAATATCTAGTAACCCTGTTCGGCGGACCCGGACGGAGCGCGCCTCGCTCGCTCCGAAAAGGTGAGCATGCAGACCGAGTGGACCGAACTTGCGGTAACGGGCGAAATGATGCCGGCGTATGTCGCCGTACCGGACGGCGCTCCGCGCGGCGGTGTCATCGTCATTCAAGAGATTTTCGGCGTCAACGCCGATATACGCCGGATCGCGGAACTCGTGGCGGGTGCGGGATATCTCGCGGTCGCGCCCGCGGTCTTCCATCGCACGGATCCCCACTTCGAAGCGGCGCACGACGAGGCCGGCTTCGCGAAAGGTCGTGCGGCCGCGGGCGCGATCGACCTCGCTCAGGTCGGTGCCGACCTGACGGCGAGCGCCGACTTTCTTCGCGAACGCCTCGGTGAGACGCACAAGATCGGCACGTGGGGATTTTGCTTCGGCGGCTCCATCGCGTACTATTCGGCAACGTTGCCTTTCGTCGCGGCGGCCGTCTCGTTCTACGGCGGCCAAATCGCGCAGGCATCGGGGCCGAACCGCCCGGCGCTCGTTACGCTGACGCCGCAGATCCAAGCTCCGCTGCTGCTCGTCTTCGGCGGCCGCGATCCGTACATCGCCCCGGACGATGTCGCGGTCGTGCGAGAAGCGCTCGAAGAGCACGAACGAATTTTCGATCTGCGCGTCTATGCGGAGGAAGACCACGGTTTCTTCCGCGAGGGCCCGGGCGGCAATCCCGGCTCGCGCGACGTGTGGCCGCGCGTCCAAGCGTTTCTCGCGGCTCACTTAACGTGATTCGCCGTTAAATTTCCGTCGCTCCGGACAACCAGCGGGGCGCCGTCATCGCGTAGAGCGCGATGTCGTGAAAAGCGCCTTGGAGAACGTGAGCGCCCGCGAGCGTGCCTTCGAAGCGGAAGCCGAGGCGTTCGGGAACCGCGCGGCTGCGCTGATTTTTCACGGCGCAGCGAATTTCGACGCGATGCAACAGCAGATCGCGATACGCATAGGTGACGAGCGCCGCGCAGGCGCGCGACATCGTGCCGCGGCCGCACTCCGCGGGCGCGAGCCAATATCCGATCTGCGCGCTGCGGTTGCTCCAATCGAGTGCGTGCAGCCCGATCGCGCCCGCGGCACGGCCGTTATAACGGATCGCGAAATCGAAGCCGACGCGGCTCTCGAATTGGGCTTCCGCATAGCGTGCGTACCGCCGCACGTCCCCGGCGGTGCGCGTGGCGTCGACCCAGCCGAGCCATTCGCGTAACGCCGCTCGATTCGCATCGATGAGCGCAAAGAAGTCGGCCGAGTCGGCCGCGTGCCGCGGCACGAGCCGCAAATCTGCGTCGATCGCAATCGTTTCGCGCTCGAAGATCATTTCTCGACCCTTTCACGCTGGAGCATGTCGCGATAGATACCTTCGACGCTCGAGAGCGTATCGATTTCGTGCGTCGCCTTATCGGGACGCAATCGAACGATGCGCGGAAAACGCAAAGAAAAGCCGCTGTCGTGCAACTCGCTCTTCTGTATGATATCGAACGCTACTTCGATAACGACGCTCGGCTCGACCCGCAGCGCGCCGCGCGAAGGCTCCCCGTTTGCGTGAGCCAGGAACCACGTCGTCCGTTCCGCGATCTCCACGTCGGTCAAACCCGTATACGCTTTACCGATCGTAAGCAACTCGCCATCTTCCGCCGAGCGGCGCACGGCGAACGTATAGTCGGAGAGCACGTGGCTGCGTTTGCCGTGGCCCCATTCGACGGCCACGACGACGACGTCGAGCGTCGAGAGTTCGCGTTTGAGTTTGAGCCACCACTTGCCTCGGCGTCCGGGAACGTACGGCGCGTCCGTGCGTTTGAGCATGAGGCCTTCGTTCCCGCGTGCCCGCGCGCGTTCGAAGATCTCGGCGACGTGGTCCGGCGTCGCGCCCTGCTCGAGCGTTTGCCACGGTGCGAGCGCGACACCCGGTCCGGCGCGGAAAACGGTTGCGAGTTCGGCGCGACGTTCTACGAGCGGCTCGTCGAGCATGAAGCGCTCGGCTGCGGCGAAGATATCGAACGCAACGAACGTCACCGGAATTTGCGCGCGCAATTCGGGCGAGGGATCGACGCGTTGCAAGCGCGGTTGCAGATACCGAAACGGCAAGACGGCGCCATCTTTCTCCGCGACGATTTCGCCGTCGACGATCGCGTCTCCGAACGCTTCGAGCGCCGTGACGATTTCGGGAAACGCGCGCGAGATATCGCTGAACGTTCGAGAGAATAGCCGCGCGCGTCCCGCCCGAATGTGTGCCTGCGCGCGAATGCCGTCGTACTTGTCTTCGACGAGCCAGGTGCCCGCGGCGAGTTCGCGATAGCTCGAGCCGAAAACGATCGGAGTCGCGAGCATGAAGCCGATCGGTGCTCCATAGCTAATCGCGATCGATTCGAGATCGCCGTCGCGTGCGGCGAGCGCGACGGCGCCGATATCGCCCGCCGCCATGCCCGCGCGCCGGACGTCTTCCGCGCGGCAATGGAACGCGGCCGCGATCGCATCGAGTACGAGGCCCGCGCGCAGGCCGATCCGCAAGTCGCCGAGCAGAATTTTCGTGACGTAGGCGACTTCGCGCGGTTCGCGCGTGGCGCGGAAGGCGCGCTCGCAGACGCCTTGTCTCCGGCGGCCCGCCGCGTTGCCCGAGGCCGAGGCGAGTTCGTCGAGCATCGCCGCGAAGCTCGCGGGCGTAAGCGTCTCGGCAAAGAGTCCGAGCGTCTCCGGTTCGCGTGCGATACGGGCGAGCGCGTCTCCGAGATCTCCCGTGTCGCGGTATGCCGCGGAGAGTTCGGCCTCGCCCGGGTGCCAGACGTTGCGAGCCGCCGCGAGCAGCGTGCGGCCGCCGATGGCGAGTTTGCGATCGTCGTGCGCCGCGAGCGGATTGCCGCTAAGGAAGCGCGCCGCGGCTCGGATATTCTCGTCGTCGACCGAACGAAGATAGAGTGCCAGCCGCTCGACCTTCGCGGATTTGGCCGGGCTTGCAGCGATGTCGTCGCACGCGCGAGCAAAGGCGATCATAATAGCGGCCGAAAAGTCGAGGTGAGATGAGAGAAGTAGTTCGTACCGTGGGACGTGTGGTAGCGTGCGTCGCCGCATTCGGCGTCGCGTCGCAGGGAGTGCCGGCTATAGCCCAAGCGGTGCTCGGGCCGGCGGTCAACACGCCCGTACCGGCCGTCGTGGCTTTCGCAAAAGCTTACGAGGGCGTAAACGATTACACGTTGACCGATACCGTCGCGGAGCAAACCAACGACGGTGCGAAAAAAGAGCAGCGCGTTTACAGCTACAAGTATTTGAAACCGAATAATGCTCTCGCGCGCGTCGTTTCGGGCCGCGGCTCCGGAAGCGTCGCTGCGTGGCATGGCGGCAATACGGTCAAGGGTCACATCGGCGGGTTCTTTTCCGGCATCAAACTCACGCTTTCGATCGACGATTCGCGCGCGACGTCGCTGCGCGGACACACGATCGATGAAGCGACGTTCACCTACACGCTCGCGAGTCTGCTCGCGACGCCCGGAACGCTCACCCAAGCGCCCGGACCTGCGGTCGCGGGCGTACCGACGACGGCCGTAACGCTCGAGCGCGCGAACCCGAGCGCCGACGGCGTAACGAAATCCACGCTCTTCCTTTCGGACCAGACGCATCTGCCCGTCAAGCGCGAAACCTACGCAGGCGAAACGCTCGTAATCACCGAGCTCTATTCCGACGTAAAAGTCAACATCGGCCTCAAACCGGACGACCTCTCCATCTAACGTTAAAGCTAATGCCACGCCCGCTCGATGGACGTTCTGAGTTCGTCCGGATCGAGGCGCCCGGCAGCGAAGTTTCCGCACGGAAATGAGCTGCCGGGCAACGATGAGCCGGGCGAAATCAGAACGTCTAGAACAGAGCGAGTTGGGGGTTGCGTTCGAGGTATTCTGCGTCGATACCGAGACGACGTAAGCGATAGACGAAATCTTTCCAGCCGTGATTGAGTAAGACTTTTTTCGGCTGCGCGAGTTCGATGTAGCGTAAGAGTGACGGAAAATCGGCATGATCCGAGAGCGGAAAACCCGCGTCCGTACCATAGCGATAGTTCGCTCCTTTACCGATAACCCAGCCCGTGAGTGCCGCCGTACGGACGGCTTTTCCGCGAACCGCAGCCGGTAACGCCCGCCCCGACGGCGGCCAGAGCAGAACGCGCGCGCCGTCGAACGTGTGCGCGTCGTACCGCTGATACGGCGGCAGCGCTACGCCCGCATCTTCGTAGACGGCGGCCATCGAGGCGATCGCGCCGTGCGCGGCGAGCGGCAAGCCGGCGCGACCGAGAATGGCGAGCGCCTCTTGCGCCTTGCCGAGCGAATACGCGAAGAAGATCGGGACGGCGCCGTCTTCGAGCGTCTTGCGTGCCCAGGCGACCATCGCGCCCGCGACTTCTTCGCGTGGCGGAAAAACGTACTGCGGTCGTCCGTACGTGCATTCCATCAGCACGACGTCGCAACGTTTAACCTCCGGCGGCTCGGCCGTATGCGAGGTTTCCAATTTGAAGTCGCCCGTATAAACGAAGCGGCCCCGGTCGCTTTCGATGAGCAGCTGCGAGCTGCCGAGCACGTGCCCGGCGGAGAAGAGCGTCAGTTCGTGCGAACCCACCCGCCACGGCTCGTTATAGTCGTGCGCTTCGAAAGCGATCTCGGGCCGCTCGACGTCGGGTAGTAGCGCCGGACCTTTCGGGGCGCGTCGACCGAAGCGTAAGCGGCAAACCTTGACGTTGTTCGTCGAGGTAACCACCACGTCGTGAGGGCGCGCGTGATCGGCGTGACCGTGAGAGACGTAGCAGCGGCTGCGCGGCCGCATCGAATCGATCCAGAGATCGAGATCGGCGACGTAGAGCGATTTCTCCGAGATCGAGAACATGGCAGAGAACGTACGTTCGCCGCAACGCCCGGGACGTGCCTGCGGTCTCATAATCGAAGCAAACCGCGCACCGCTGGAGATTCGCATGGCACGCATTTACGACAACCTCGCCGATACGTTCGGGAACACCCCGCTCGTCAAGATTCCGCGCCTCAACAAAGGCTTGCCCGGAACGGTCCTCGTGAAGATGGAGTCGTTCAATCCCGCCGGTTCCGTGAAGGATCGCATCGGTGTCTCGATGATCGAGGCGGCGGAGCGCGAAGGGCGGCTGCGTCCCGATACCGTGATCATCGAACCGACGAGCGGTAACACCGGCATCGCGCTCGCGTTCGTCGCGGCCGCCAAAGGCTACCCGATCGTCTTGACGATGCCCGATACCATGACGATCGAGCGGCGCAATCTGCTCAAGGCATACGGGGCGCAGATCGTACTGACTCCCGGCGCCGAGGGCATGAAAGGCGCGATTGCTAAAGCCCTCGAGATTCGCGACGGCAACCCCTCGAAATATTTCATGCCCGGACAGTTCGAAAATCCGGCAAATCCCGAAATCCATCGCCGCACGACGGCTGAGGAAATCTGGCGCGACACCGACGGCAACGTCGACGTTTTCGTCGCGGCGGTCGGTACCGGCGGCACGATTACGGGCGTGGCCGAAGTCATCAAATCGCGCCGGCCTTCGTTCTTCGCGATTGCGGTCGAACCAGACGCTTCCCCGGTTCTCTCGGGCGGAAAGCCCGGCCCGCACAAAATCCAGGGCAGCGGCGCGGGCTTCATCCCAAAAAATTTGAACGTCGAGTGCTACCAAGAGGTCATTCGCGTCACGAACGAAGACGCGATCGCGACGGCTCGTCGCGCCGCGCGTGAAGAGGGTATGCTCGTCGGTATCTCGGCCGGTGCCAACATCTTCGCCGCGTTGCAAGTCGCGGCTCGGCCGGAAATGTCCGGGAAGACGATCGTAACGATCGGCTGCGACACGGGCGAGCGCTATCTCTCTAACCCGGTCTTCTCAGAACAAGAAGCGCAAGTCGTCGAACCGGCCTTGGTATAACCGTCGGGCCGTGTCGGATAAGCTTCGGCACGGGTAAAGCGAGAAAACGGTTAGAGATGGCGGCGGAGACGCTGCCATCTCGCTTTGTCTGCAGTAGTTGGTTCTAACCATGCCGATTCGGAGTCGTTTTGCGATCGTTTAGAATAGTCTTGAGCGCCGTCGCGCTCGCCGGTTTGCTCGGTGCGGCCGCGCCCATGCCCGCCCCTATGGCGCCTTCGGAGAACGTTACCCGGGCGACCCTCGCGAACGGTTTGCGGGTGGTCATCGTGCGCGATCCGCTGGCACCCGTCGTTTCGGTGTATACGAATTATATCGTCGGTGCCGCCGAAACGCCGACGGGCTTTCCGGGCATGGCGCACGCGCAGGAGCACATGGCGTTCCGCGGTTGCAAAGGTGTTTCGGGCGACCAGATCTCGGCGATCTTCGCGCAACTCGGCGGCGACGGTAACGCCGATACGCAGCAAAACATAACGCAATACTTCGCGAGCGTTCCGGCAGCCGATCTCGACGTCGCGCTTTCCGTGGATGCCGCATGCATGCGCGATATCGAAGATGCGGATACCGAATGGAATTCCGAGCGCGGCGCGATCGAACAAGAGGTCGCGCAAGATCTTTCTAATCCGCAGTATCAAGCGACGAGCCGCATCCAAGCCGATCTCTTCGCCGGTACGCCGTACGAACTCGATCCGCTCGGGACGCGCGAGTCGTTCGGTAAGACGACCGGTGCCGGGCTTAAGGCGTTCTACAATTCGTGGTACGCACCGAATAACGCCGTGCTCGTCATCGCGGGCGACGTCGAACCCAAAGCAACGCTCGCGAGCGTCGAGCGACTTTACGGCCCCATTCCGAATCGCCCGCTTCCCACGCGGCGCCCCGTGACGTTGCAACCGGTCAAAGCGGAAGCGTTCAAACTCGATAGCGATCTGCCCGTGACGGTTATCGAAACGGGCTATCGGATGCCGGGTTCGGACGATCCGGATTTTGCGGCCGCGCGCATCCTCGCAGACGTGCTCTCGAGCCAACGCGGCGATCTGTACGCGCTCGTGCCGCAAGGCAAAGCGCTGCAAGCGGGCTTTCAATTGGCCGCGAGCTTCCGAAAGGCGAGCTTCGGTATCTCGTACGGCGTGATTCCCGCCGGCGGCGATCCGGCCGTATTAACGAGTACGATCGCCTCGGTCATCGCGAACTACGTGAAGAACGGCGTACCGGCGGAACTCGTCGACGCGGCCAAACGCGGCGAGATCGCCTCCGCCGCCTACGATCGTAATTCCATCGGCGATCTCGCTTCGAGCTGGTCCGATGCGATCGCAAACGAAGGCCGCGAATCGCCCGATGAAGATGTCGACGCCGTGCGCCGTGTTACGGCAGCCGACGTCGACCGCGTCGCAAAGAAGTATCTCGATCCGAGCGTCGCGGTTACCGCGACGCTCGTACCGCGACCCTCGGGCCAGGCGGTGGCGGCAAAAGGTTTCGGCGGCGGAGAGACGTTGACGTCGGCTCCGACCAAGCCCGTCGTTCTACCGGATTTTGCGGCGGGTCTCAATACCATCAGCGTTGCGAAGTCGACGCTTTCGCCGACCGACATGACCTTGCCGAACGGCATCCGGCTCATCGTTCAACCCGAGACGATTAGCGATACGGTTTCGATCGTCGGCGGAATAAAAAACCAGTCGGCACTGCAGACCCCGGCCGGTAAAGAGGGCGTGGATTCCGTGCTCGACGGCTTATTCTCATACGGGACGACGTCGCTCGATCGCCTCGCCTATCAAAAGGCACTCGACGATATCGCGGCCCAGCAGTCCGCCGGCACCAGCTTCTCGTTACAGGTACTCAAAGCGGATTTCGATCGCGGCGTACAATTGCTCGCCGACAACGAATTGCATCCCGCTCTGCCGGCCGAAGCGTTCGACGTGGTTAAAGCGCAAACGGCGGGCGAACTTGCGGGACAGCTGCATAGCCCGGGCTATTTGAAGCAGCGCGAGATCTCGAAAGCGTTGCTGCCGGGCGGCGATCCGGCGCTACGCACGGCGACGCCCGCCTCCGTTACCAAGCTTTCGCTCGGCGACGTACGCGCCTATCATGCAGCGGTCTATCGTCCGGACATGACCACGATCGTCGTTATCGGCAACGTAACGCCGGACGAAGCGAAAGCGACGATAAGCAAATATTTCGGTAGCTGGAGCGCGAGCGGTGCCGCGCCCAAAGTCGATCTGCCGAAAATCGCCGCAAACGCGCCGGTCGCGGCGGTCGTGCCCGATGCGAGTCGCGTCCAAGACGAGACGTCGCTCGTCGAAACGGTGCCGATCGATCGCACGAACCCGGATTTCTACGCGCTCGAACTCGGCGACCACGTGCTCGGCGGCGGATTCTACGCGACGCGCTTGTATCGCGACCTTCGCCAACAGGCGGGGCTCGTTTACAACGTGAGCAATCAGCTCAGTGCCGGCAAAACGCGCTCGACGTACAGCGTTTCGTTCGGAAGCGATCCGCCGAACGTTTCCAAAGCGCGGCAACTCATCGCGCGCGATCTGCGGGCGATGCAGACGACCGACGTAACGCCGGGCGAACTCTCGCAAGCCAAGGCCATTCTCTTGCGCCAGCTGCCGCTCGCCGAGGCGAGCACGAGTGCCGTCGCGGAGTCGCTCGCAAGTTACGCGGAGCGAGGCTTACCTCTGGATGAAGCACATCGGGCAGCCGGCATTTATGCGGGTCTGAGCGCTTCGCAAATCCGGATGGCTTTCGCGAAGTACATTCGTCCGAGCGGTTTCGTACAAGTGGTCCAAGGCCCGAACCCGAGCTGAGCGTGCGGTGAGCGCGCGGCCGCCGTCGGGCTTGCCGTACGTCGCCGTTATCCGCGGCGACCTCGTGGAATCCGTCCACGCGGTCGCCGCTTGCGCGAGCGACGCCGCAGGCAATGCGGTGCTCTCACAGGGCGATGTCGACACGCCCGTCTTTCTGCGCTCGACCGCGAAGCCGTTCATTGCGGCGTCACTCGTGCGGGACGGTACGGCCGCGCGATTCGGCCTGGAACCCGAAGAACTCGCCGTAATCGCGGCTTCCCACGGTGGCGAGCCATTTCACGTTGCCGCGGTGCGCAGCATTCTCCGTAAGATCGGACTCGGGCCCGAAGCCTTGCAATGCGGGGCTCACGCACCGTACTACGAGCCGGCCGCCCGGGCGCTCGCCGCAGCGGGGGAGTCGCCGAGCGCCCTGCATAGCAATTGCTCCGGGAAGCATGCGGGCATCCTCGCCGGCTGTATGGCCCACGGCGAGGACGTCGCAACGTATCGCTCGGCCACGCACCCGGCACAGCAGCGTATCCTCGCCTTCGGCGCATGGCTCCTCGGCGAAGAGCCCGGGACGCTGCCGCTCGGGGTCGACGGGTGCGGAATTCCCGTCTTCGCCACGTCGTTACGGCGGGCAGCGCTCGCCTTCGCGCGCTTCGCCCGGCCGGACGACGCCCAAGCGAGACTCGCTGCGGGCGATGCGCGAGCGCTCGCGACCGTGTGGGCCGCCATGGCGGCGTTTCCCGCCTACGTCGGTGGGACGGGGCGCTTCGATACCGCTTTGATCGCAGAGACGGCCGGCCGGATCGTCGGGAAGTCGGGGGCGGAGGGCGTACATGGGGCGGGCGTGCGAGAGCTCGGCCTCGGACTCGCGGTCAAGGTGATCGACGGCGCGGCGCGCGCCGTGCCGCCCGCGACGACCCGGCTGCTTACGGACATCGGCGCACTCGACGGCTCGGAACGCGCCGCGCTCGAGAGCTTCGAGAGGCCGCTCCTGCACAACGTGGCCGGAACCGTGGTGGGCAGGCTCGCCGCGCTCGCTGACACAATCGGAGTCGTTGCACCGTCTTTAGGGATGCCCTCGCTACCAAAGGACTAGGCAGCGTGATCAACTTCTTTTTACGGCGGCCGATTTTTGCCGCCGTGTGCTCGCTCATTATCGTACTCGCGGGACTCGTTACGATTCCGTCGCTGCCGATCGCGCAATTCCCGAAGGTCGCGCCGCCGGTCGTTACGGTTACGTCGACGTATACGGGCGCGAGCGCGCAAGCGGTCGAGGATTCCGTAACGACACCGCTCGAGGAAGCGATCAACGGCGTTCAAGGGCTGCGTTACATCTCGTCGCAGTCGAGCAACGACGGCACGAGTACGATCACGATGACGTTCAATCTCGAACGCGATCTCGATCTCGCGGCGAACGACGTGCAGAACGCGATTCAGACGGCGACGGCGCGGTTACCGGCGGAAGTCAATCAAACGGGCGTCATCGTCGGTAAGAATGCCGGCAACTTCGTAATGGGCATCGGCTTCTCGTCGCACTACAACGCGACGACCGCGCTCACGCTTTCCAATTACGCCGATCTCTACATCAAGAACGATCTCAAGCGCATTAAGGGCGTCTCGGACGTCATCATCTTCGGCGAGCGTAAGTACGCGATGCGCTTGTGGCTCGATCCGAAGAAACTCGCCGACAACGGTCTCGCGGCGACCGACGTGCAGAACGCGCTGCTCGATCAAAACGTGCAAGTCGCGGCGGGCGCGATCGGCCAGCCGCCGACGAACGGCCATCAGCCGTATCAGTATTCCGTGCGCGCGCTCGGCCGGCTCTCGACCCCCGACGAATTCCTCAACATCATCGTCAAGAACAACGCCGACGGCGGGCACGTCTACATCCGCGACATCGGGCGCGCGGAACTTGGCGCCGAGACGTATTCCTCGGACTTGCACTTCGAAGGCCGCTCTGCCGTGGGCCTCGGCATCCAAGCGCTGCCGACGTCGAACGCCCTCGACGTCTCGAAAGAGGTTCGGGCCGAGATGGATCGCCTGGCGGAAAAATTCCCGCCCGGCATGTATTACAAAGTCGCGTTCGACTCGACGACGTTCGTGAACGAATCGATCAAAGAAGTGATCATCACGCTTTTGATCGCGATCGCGCTCGTCGTGTTCGTCATCTTTATCTTTCTGCAAGACTGGCGCACCACGCTCATTCCGGCGATTACGATCCCGGTCTCGCTCATCGGAACGTTCGCGCTCATGTCGGTGCTCGGGTTCTCGATCAATACGCTTACGCTCTTCGGCCTGACGCTCGCGACGGGACTCGTGGTTGACGACGCGATCGTCGTCATCGAGAATATCGCACGCTTCATCCAAGAGAAGCGAATGTCGCCGCTCGCGGGCGCGCAGGCCGCGATGCAGGAGATTACCGGGGCCGTCATCGCGACCTCGCTCGTGCTGCTCGCGGTGTTCATTCCGGTCGCGTTCTTTCCGGGCACGACGGGCCAACTCTACAAACAGTTCGCGCTGACGATCGTCTGCTCGATCACGCTCTCGCTCTTCAACGCATTGACTCTGACGCCGACGCTTTCCGCGCTTTTGCTCGGCCGATCGGAGCGGCCCCGTAACGGATTCTTCCGCTGGTTCAATCGCGGCCTCGACGGCTTGCGCACGAATTATCATTCGGCGCTCGGCGGCGTGTTGCGCTTCCGTTATGTCGTGATCGGACTCTTCGTCGTCGCGCTCGTCGTCACCGGGTTGCTGTTTAAATCGACCCCGACGGGCTTTACGCCCGATGAAGACCAAGGCTATTTCATCGTCACCGTGCAGGCGCCCGAAGGCACGTCGCTCGACGCGACGGAGAAGATCACGCAACACGTCGAAGATCTCATTCACAAGCGCCCGGAAGTGCAGGAGATCTTCGACGTAATCGGCTTCGGTTTTACGGGCAACGGCTCGAATAAAGCGACGATGTTCGTCTTGCTCAAAGATTGGGCCGACCGGCCCGGCTTCGAGCATTCGGTGACCGCGCTCTTGTACGGTCCCAAGGGCTTATTCGGTCAATTCGGACAGATACCGACGGCGCAAATCTTCGCCTTCAATCCACCGGCGATTCAAGGCCTCGGCAACTTCGGCGGTTTCCAGTACGAATTACAAGACGTCGGCAACATCGGTCTCGCGAATCTCAATAACGTCGCGTACGGCTACATGGGAACGGGCGCGCACGATCCCAAGCTCAAGGGCGTCTTCACGACGTTCCGCAACGATAGTCCGCAGCTGGTCGTAGATCCGGATCGCGCCAAGGCGCAGTCGCTCGGCGTTCCGCTGCAAAGCGTGTTCAACACGATGCAGATATACCTCGGATCGCTCTACGTCAACGACTTCGATTATCTCAATAGGACGTACCGCGTGTACGTGCAGGCGGATACGCCGTATCGCTCGTCCGTGAACGATCTGCAGCGGATTTACGTGAAATCGAGCACGGGCGCCATCATGCCGATCACGACGTTGCTCAGCTCGACGCTGCAGCGCAGCGCACCCGTCATCACGCACTACAATCTCTTCCGGTCGATCGAGCTAAACGGACAGCCGGGCCAAGGTTTCGGTTCGGGCGACGCGATCGCGGAGATGGAGAAACTTTCGCACAAACTCGAACCCGCGGGCGTCAGCCACTCGTGGTCGGGTATTTCGCTCGATGAAATCGAGTCGGGCAGTCAAGCGTCGCTTATTTTCGTGCTGGGCATCGTGGTCGTGTTTCTCGTGCTCGCGGCGCAATACGAAAGCTGGACCGATCCTCTGGTAATTCTGATGTCGGTTCCGCTCGCGATTCTCGGGGCGTTGCTCGCGATCATCGGCCGCGACTTGATCGCGTCGGTGTTTCCGCCGCTCGGCTTCGTGCTGAGCGACGTGTACGCGCAAGTCGGTTACGTCATGCTCATCGGGCTTGCGAGTAAGAATGCGATTTTAATCGTCGAGTTCGCCAACCAATTACGCGAACAGGGGCTCGACGCGGCGACCGCCGCGCGCAAAGCTGCCGAGACGCGGCTGCGACCCATTCTCATGACGTCGTTTGCCTTTATTCTCGGAATCGTACCGCTCGTGATCGCGAGCGGTGCGGGAAGCTCGAGCCGTCATTCGCTCGGCACGCCCGTCTTCGGGGGCATGATTCTCTCGACGTTCCTTAATCTGTTTCTCGTGCCGGTCATCTACGTGGTAATCGTCAACCTGCGCGAGGGTCGCCGCCGGCGCCCAGGCGATCGTGACGGCGGGACGCGCGCACCGCTCGTAACGGAGCAGCAAGTCTCGGCGACGCAAGTTTAGTTACGCCGTACTTTAGCCGATCGTGGCGGGAGTTCGCTTTCGGCTGGTCGCGGATTTAAAGTCGTGATGCTGGGGATCCCCGATGTTGTCGCGCCGGTACGACTGACTCTGGCGAAGCGAGTTGTCCGCCGCGTGCGCGATCCAATCGGCGGCTCGGCCCGCTACGGGCTTGCGCAGCACGGCGGGCGCCCCCGCGACGACGGTCTGCGCGGCGACGCGGCTCTCAGCCGTCACGACGCTTCCCGCAGCAACGATCGCACCGTGTTCCACGATCGCGCCGTCGAGAACGACGGCGTTGCTGCCGATCAGTGCGCCGTCCTCGACCGTGCAGCCGTCGAGGACGGCGCCGTGACCGACGGTAACGTCGCTGCCGATTCTGGCCGTGCGCACGCCATCGGCATGAACGACCGCGTTATCTTCGATCGAGCTGCGCGCTCCGATTACGATCGTACCCGTATCGGCTCGCAAGACGACGCCGAACCATATTGAGGCTTCGGGGCCGACTTCGACGTCGCCGATCAACACGGCGGTCGGGGCGATGAAGGCGGTGGCGGAAACGCGGGGCGCCTTACCCCGATACTCGATGAACACGTCTGCGAACCTCCAGAGAGCGCGATCCGGTACTTACCGAATTACTGTAACACTCCGGAACCGACGCTACGTTACGAGGGGCCGAAAACCCGGGCCAGCAGTTGCGTCCGGCTGTGGCAGTTCATCTTCGCCATGATGCTCTTTACGTGGTCGCTGACGGTCGCTTCGGAAATGCCGAGCGTCTTCGCCATTCCTTTGGTGCGTTCGCCGCGCGCCAAGCAATTGAGAACGTCCGTTTCGCGCACGCTGAGGCCGTACCGTTCGATCGCGCTCGCGAGCGCATCGCGGCCGCGCAGTACTTCGACGAAGACCCCGAGGCACGGGCCGCCGGAGCCCGACATGGGAGCGGCGCGTACGAGT
>CAXTIY010000016.1:0-19562 GCA_964244215.1 uncultured bacterium | reverse complement strand
GTCGTGTTCTTCAACTATTTCAAGACGCGCATCAAAGGCTACAATCAGGAGATGATCGTCGCCGCGAATCAACTTGCGGAAATGCTTCACTTCCATAACGTCGGCGAACCGATTCCGACCGATCTCTACCAGCCGGTCGGCGGTCGCACGGCCGCAGCCGTTAAGTAGCGGGCACAACGCATGTCGTTACTCTCGGCGCAGCAAGACGAAGATGTCATGGCCGAGATTAACATCACGCCGTTTACGGACGTGCTGTTGGTCCTCTTGATCATTTTTATGATTTTGGCTGCACTCGTCACGCCGCCCGGTTTCCAAAAAGAGCTGCCCAATAACAACGATCCGAGCACGTCGCAGCAGCAGAACAACAAGAAAGAGATCGACGTCGAAGTGAATAATCGCGGTGTGATCTTCGTCGACGACACGAGGACCGACGAGCGGGGCATCTACGGCGTCATGGAAGCGGCGGCCCAGAAGAAGGGTCACATTCACGTCGCGATCACGGCCGATACGAAAGCGCCCTACGGAACGATCATTCGCATTCTCGATGCGGCCAAAGAGTCGAGCCTCGACGACGTCGGATTCGTGACGTCGTAGATGGCGGTATCAACGAGCGGCGGAGACGACGACGTTATGTCGACGATCAACATTACGCCCTTTACGGACGTACTGTTGGTCCTTCTGATCATCTTCATCATTCTCGCCTCGATCACGAAAGAACCGACGCTGCCGCTCGCACATAATAAAGATAAAGTCAAAGAGACGCAGCTGTTGGTCTATATCGATTCCAAGGACCATATTCAAATCGGATCGGTCACGACCGATATTGCCGGGGCTCCGAGCGCGTTCCACGAGCTGCAGGAGAACACGAATCACGTGTATACGAGCGTGACGATCAAGGCGGATCCCAAAGCGAGTTACGGGATGATCTTGCAAGTCATGGACGCTGCCAAAAAAGAGAATCTGACGAATTTCGGTTTAGCGAATAAGACCGAAGGGCTCAAGTCTTAGATGGCGGCTAAACCTCCGCAACCTGCGGCACCATCGGCGCGCGCACGGATCGGCTCGTTTATCGGGTGGGCTTTTCTCCTGTCGCTTGCGATTCACGCCGTGTTGTTGCCCTTCATCAAGCTCAAAACGCATACGGCCGATAAACAAGAAACCGAAAAGGTTTCGGTCGAAAAGAAGATACGCGTGCAGCCACCTACGCCGCCGCCACCTACGCCGACGCCCCCACCTCCGACCCCGCCTCCCAAACGCACGCCTCCGCCGGTAAAGCAGACCAATCCGCCACCGGTTCGCAAACTCGTCATCCATCCGCCGAAGCAGACGTCGCAATCGAAGACGGGCCCCTCCGAGCGTAAAGCCGACGTCTCGCAAAAAGAATCGGAGGAAGGCATCCCTAAAGGCAACTCGACCTCCGGGCCGGTATCCCCGGTCGTCCCCGTCTCGACCGCTCCCCCGGCGACGCCCGCACCCACCCCGACGCCGAAACCCGCGTGCGCTAACCCTAATGCGCCCGCTGCGATCAAAGGCTCGGCCGTCGAACCCGAGTACCCCGACGTGGCACGCGAGCAAGGCGCGGTCGGAACGGCGCAGATTAAGGTAACGCTCGGCGTTACCGGTACCGTAACCGACGTATCCGTCAGCAAAAGCGCGGGCAACGCGGCGCTCGATAAAGCGGCCATGGACGCTGCGAAAAGCACCTCGTACATCGCCGAAACCGTAAACTGTGTTCCGACTGCCGGGTCGTACCTGTTCCAAGCCGATTTTACCGGGCAATAGTACTTTGTGACCTGGTTGCAAGCGATGCTCCTTGCGGTGCTGCAAGGAGCTAGCGAGCTTTTTCCGATCTCGAGTCTCGGCCATACGGTTTTGGTTCCGGCGTTGCTCCATTGGAAGGTCGATCGTAGCGATCCGACCTTCCTCGCGTTCGTCGTCGCGTTGCATCTCGGCACCGCGATCGCTCTCATCATCTTCTATCGCGCCGAGTGGGTGAAGATCGTCCGGGCGCTCTTGCGCAGCGTCGCGCGCGGCAGCCTATCGGGCGATCCGGAAGAGAAGATCGGCTGGCTCTTAGTCGTCGGCACGATTCCGGTCGCGCTGCTCGGTGTGTTCCTCGAGAAGCCGGTGCGGCAATTCTTCGGCTCGAGTGCCCTCGTCGCGATTTTTCTCATTCTCAACGCGTTCGTGATGTTCGCGGGCGAAGCGCTGCGCCGGCGTGGCGAACGCAGCGCGGAGGCGACGCGTCCGCTTCAGTCGCTACCGTGGAAAGACGGAGCTGGTATCGGCCTCGCGCAAGCCGCGGCACTGCTTCCGGGAATCTCGCGCTCGGGTTCTTCGATCGTCGCGGGCTTGCTGCTCCGGCTCGACCACGCCGATGCGGCGCGCTATTCGTTTTTGCTCGCCACACCCGTTATCTTCGCCGCTTCGATTCTCGAAGTTCCCCAGCTCTTCGCTTCCGAAGCGCCGGGCTTACTCGCGCAATCGCTCGTGGGCGGCGTTCTCGCCGGAGTAACGGCTTATTTTTCGATCGTCTTTCTGACCCGCTGGTTCAGTTCGCATGATTTACGGCCGTTCGGATGGTATTGCTTGGTGTTCGGAGCGTTGTGTCTCGCGCTTTCTCTCGCAAAGGTCATCACGTGAAGATTCTTTCGATCGCTCTCGCTGCCGCATTCTTCGTCGTCGCGGCGCTGTACGCGACGGGCTCGCTGCAAATCGGAACGCACGAAGCGGGCCCGCACATCAAGCACGCGATTCTCTTCGTCATCCTCGGCATTCTTTCGCTGCTGTGGCTGCGTTTCCAGTCGAATTCCGCGACGTCCCGACTGCGCTAGATCGCGTGCAGCCGCGCCCCTCTCACGTTCTTGCGGACGGACGCATCGCGATGGTCGACGTCGCGGCCAAGCCCGTCACCGATCGCTTCGCGCGCGCGGAGGCATTCGTGCGCATGCCCGCAGCCGCAGCCGAAGCGTTGCGGGATGCGACGCTCGCCAAAGGCGATGCCTTCGCCGCGGCGCAAATCGCCGGCATTCTCGCGGCCAAGCAAACCGCCGCGCTCATACCGCTCGCGCATCCGCTGCCGCTCTCGAGCGTCGAGGTAAGCTTTACGTGGGCCGAACCCGCGCTGCTGCGAATCGAAGCGACGGCCCGCACGGCCGCTCAAACGGGCGTCGAGATGGAAGCGATGGTTGCGGCTTCCGTGGCCGCACTAACGATCTACGACATGACGAAATCGCTCGAAAAAGGAATCGTCGTCGAATGCGTGCGGCTGCTCGAAAAGCGCGGCGGTAAGAGCGGGGATTGGCATGCTCGGAGCGTCCGGCCGTGACCTACGAATTAGCCGTGGTCGTACTCTCCGATCGCGTTGCGGAGGGTTCGCGCGTCGACGGCTGCCTGCCGGCCGTGGCAGAGTCGCTCGGCGCCGAGTATCGCATCGTGCACGAACGCATTCTCCCGGACGATTCGGCTGCGCTACAAGCCGAATTGATCGAGCTCGCCGATCGGCGGCGCGTGCCGCTCGTCTTAACGAGCGGTGGTACGGGGCTCGGGCCGCGCGACCGCACGCCGCAAGCGACCGCCGCCGTACTCGATTATGAAATTCCGGGTATCGGAGAAGCGATGCGTGCGAGTTCGGCTACCTTCATAAAAACGGCGATGCTTTCGCGAGCGATCGCGGGCGTGCGCGGCTCGACTTTGATCGTTAACTTGCCCGGCAGCCCGAATGCCGTGCGCGAGACGCTCGCGGTGCTGGTGCCTGCGTTACCGCATGCGCTCGATCTGCTCGCCGGCAGCGTCGTCGACGGATAAGCATGACGTACGATTCGGCGACGGCCTATCTCCTGGGGACGATCAATGAAACCGCTTCGCGTCGCATGCCCAATCGGCTCGAACGCATGGAAGCGTTCCTCGCGTTGCTCGGTAATCCGCATCTCGGCTATCCGACGATCCACGTCGGCGGCACGAGCGGAAAAGGCTCGACCGCAACGATGATCGGCGCCGCGCTTACCGCATCGGGCAAGCGTACCGCACTGCACACGAAGCCGCATTTGCGCTCGATGACCGAACGCGCCCGTATCGACGGCATCGCTATTACCGAGCAACGATTTGCCGACATCCTTGCGGAGATGATGCCCGCGATCGACGAAACCTCGCGTGATTTCGGGCGGCCGTCTTACTACGAAACGCTGCTCGCGCTCGCGTTCGTGTATTTCGCGCAAGAGCGTGTGGACGTTGCGGTAATCGAAGTCGGCATCGGCGGGACGCTCGACGGCACGAATTTGATCGCACCCGAAGTTTCCGTGATAACCAACGTCGGGTTCGATCACATGGATATTCTTGGCGACACCTTGGCCTTAATCGCGCGCGATAAAGCCGGAATCGCCAAAGCCGGGGTGCCGCTCGTGAGCGATGCATCGGGTGAAGCGCTCGCGCTCATTCGGAGCGTGTGCGCGGATGTCGGCGCGCCTTTTACCGAAGTCGCCGCCGCCGCGACACTCGAAGATCGTTCCGGCGAGCGATATGGCCAGTCGTTCGCGGTAACGACCGAGCACGCGACGTACGAAATCGCTTTACCGGTACTCGGGCGCTTCCAACAGCGCAATGCGGCAACCGCGATTCTCGCTCTCGAACGTTTGCCGGAGCGCTTGCGTCCGACGCAAACCGACGTCGAACGCGGCTTCGCACGGCTCGTTATTCCCGGGCGCATGGAATTTTTTCCGGGTTTCCCCGGGATCGTCTTCGACGTCGCGCACAATGCTGATAAGGCCGCGTCGCTTGCGGGCGCGCTGCTGGAAACGTTTCCCGATCGCCGCTTCGCGATCGTTGCGGCGATCGTCGAAACCAAAGACGCGCCGAACATCTTAAAGCCGCTCTTCGAATTACCGGCGTCTTTCATCTTTACGTCGTTCGATACGCCGGGGCGCACGGCCGAACGTCCGCTACGCCTCGCGAATATCGCAGAGCGCAGCGGTATCTCCGCGCGCGTTATCGGCGACCCGGTCGAAGCGCTCGCTATCGCGCGGCGTCAAGGAGACGGTTCCCACGTCGTCGTCGTTACCGGCTCGACGTTCGTCACGGCGGTGCTACGTGAGTGGTGGCTCGACAATGTCGTCGAATCGCGTCGCTAGTCGCGTAGCGCCCGCCCTGTTCGTGCGCGGCCGCAGCTTCGCGCGCGGCGCACGAACCTACGTGATGGGCATCGTCAATGCGACGCCCGATTCGTTTTCGGGCGACGGGTTGCCCGTTGCCTCGGATGCCGTCGCGCATGCGTGCGCCGTCGCGAGCGCCGGTGCCGACATCGTCGATATCGGCGCGGAATCGACCCGCCCCGGTCACGACCCGATCGACTCGGCCGAAGAATTACGCCGGCTGTTGCCGGTCGTTCGCGGCTTGCGTGAAGCGCTTCCCGATGCCGTTATCTCCATCGATACATTTAAGGCAAACGTCTTTGCCGAGGCGCTCGCTGCCGGCGGCGACATCCTCAATTCCATCTGGACGCCGAGCGACGAAATGCTCGCGCTCGCGGCCGCCGCGGGTGCGCCCGTCGTCATCATGCATAACAAAGCGGTCGCGATGTACGAAGGTGACGTCGTGGACGAAGTGCTCGCGTACCTCGCAGCGCAGGCGGAACGGGCCGTTGCGGCGGGCATCGCACCCGAAGCCGTTATCCTCGATCCCGGCATCGGATTCGGGAAACGGCCCGAACACAATCTCGCTTTGCTCGCCGCACTCGGGCGCCTGCCCGAGCTCGGATTCTCGACGTTGCTCGGCACGTCGCGTAAGTCCACGATCGGCCGGCTTACGGGCCGCGGGGTCGACGAGCGCGCGTTCGGAACGGCGGCGACCGTGGCGCTCGCGGTAGCCGCGAAGATCGATATCGTGCGCGTACACGACGTCGCCGAAATGCGCGACGTCGTGACGGTTTCCGATGCGATCGTGCGAGGGTATCGTCCGAAAGGCTGGAGCGACGGCACGCCATGACGCGCTGCGATGCGATCGAACTGCGCGACGTCCGCGCGTATGGGCGGCACGGCGCCGACCCGCACGAACGCGATCATCCACAACCCTTCGATCTCGGCGTGCGGCTCGAGGTCGATCTATCCGCGGCGCGCGCGAGCGACGACCTCACGAAGACGATCGACTATGCCGACCTGCACGCGCGCATCGTGCGCATCGTGCGCTCGGAATCGTTCGCGCTGTTGGAGCGGCTCGGGGACGTTATTCTCGTAGACGTCATGCGCGACGAACGCATTCTGGCAGCAGAACTTACGATCGCGAAACCGAGGTTGCTTGCGGGTGCGACGCCCATCGTGACGCTGCGCGCGTTCCGCGACGGTCCCTCGAACGCACCGCGCTAGCAGCCCGACCCTCGCGGCGATCGGTCTCGGCTCGAATCTGGGCGATCCGGCGGTTAACATCGAGCGAGCCATCGCCTTACTCGCCTCGCTCGGGCACGTTACCGTGCGTTCGAGCCTTTACCGTAGTGCCGCGTGGGGCGAAACGGCGCAGCCCGATTTCATTAACGCCGCCGTGTTGCTCGCAACGGCGCTCGGCCCGCGCGCGCTTCTCGAAGGCCTCAAGGAACTCGAAGTGCGCCTCGGGCGCGTCGAAAGCTATCGCTGGGGCCCGCGCGCGATCGATCTCGATATCCTTACTTACGGGGATTTCGCAATCGACGAGCCGGATCTAATCGTGCCGCATGCGCGACTGCTCGAACGCGCTTTCGCGCTCGCTCCACTCTCCGAAATCGAGCCTGCCTTTAAGGCTGCGTACGCGGCCTTACCGGCCGCGGACCGGGCGAGCGTCCAGCGGATACCGCCGTAAGGTAAGCGAACTTGTGGGGCTGTGAGTTGGGACGAAACACTCGAACGAGTCCGTTCGGCGGCGGATTTCTGCGCGAGTTCCGGCTTGACGCGCTTCCGTATCGACGAAGACGATCTGGAGATCGAAGTGCGGCGTTCCGTTCGTAGCGAGCAACCCGCGGCCGCCCTCGTGAATGCCGAGATGCCCGAAAGCGTGCAACTCCTTACCAACGGCAGCCTCGCCCATGGCGAAGTCCGCAAAACGTTTAAGGCCGAGTTCGTCGGAATCGTGCGTTTCTCGAGACCGACGGTAAGCGAAGGGTCGCTCGTGGGCGGGGATCGCGAACTCGCGTACGTAGAATCGCTCGGAATTCGCAATCCCGTGCGTTCGGGCGGCCCGTGCCGCATCGTCGAAGTGTTCGTGAGCGAGGGGCAGCCCGTCGGCTTCGGTCAGCCGCTCTTGACGATCGAGCCTTCCGATGTTTAAGAAAATTCTTATCGCCAATCGCGGCGAAATCGCGATGCGCGTAAACCGCGCGGCGCACGAACTCGGTATCGAAACGGTCGCGATCTTTTCCGAAGCCGATCGCCTGTCGCTCCACGTGCGTAACGCCGACCAGACGTTTTGCGTCGGACCGGGCGCAGTCGCCCGCTCGTATCTCAATATTCCGAACATCATTTCGGCAGCTCTCATTTCGGGCGCCGATGCCGTGCATCCGGGTTACGGTTTTCTCGCGGAGAACGCGCGCTTTGCCGAGATCTGCGCCGATCACGGTCTCGCCTTCATCGGTCCCACGCCGAGCACGATCGCCGAAATGGGCGATAAGGCGACCGCGCGCGCCATTATGGCGCAAGCGAAGGTTCCGACGACGCCCGGCAGCGGCATCCTCGCGACCGTGTCCGAAGCGCTGACGGCAGCGCACGATATCGGTTATCCCGTCATGCTCAAAGCGACGGCGGGCGGCGGGGGCAAAGGCATGCGCGCGGTCGCGACGCCGCTCGACCTCGAACACGCTTTCGCGACCGCGCAAGCCGAAGCCGAAGCGAATTTCAACGATGGCCGGCTGTACATGGAAAAGCTGATCGAACGGCCGCGCCATGTCGAAGTGCAAGTGATGGGCGATTCGCACGGCAACGTCGTGCACGTCGGCGAACGCGATTGCTCCGTGCAGAAACCGTCGCACCAAAAATTAATCGAAGAAGCGCCGGCGCCGCTGCTGTCTTCGAGCGTACGCAAGAAGTTACACGGCATCGCCGTGACCGCCGCGCGCGCCGTCGCGTATCGTAGCGCGGGCACGCTCGAATTTCTCGTAAGCGGCGAAGACGTTTACTTCATGGAGATGAACACGCGCATTCAAGTCGAGCATCCGGTAACGGAGATGCTGTATGGGGTCGATCTCGTGCGCGAGCAGATCCGCGTCGCGGCGGGCGAACGCCTTTCGTTCCGGCAGAGCGACCTCGTGCCGAGCGGACACGCGCTCGAATGCCGCATCAATGCCGAAGGCGCCGATTTCGCTCCCGCCGCGGGAACGCTCAGCGACGTCGCACTGCCGGGCGGCTACGGCGTTCGCGTCGATTCGCATGCGTATACCGGGCTCGCCGTGCCGCCGTTCTACGATTCGTTGCTCGCGAAGATCGTCACCCACGGCGCTTCGCGCGACGGAGCGATCGATCGGATGCTCGCCGCACTGAACGACACGCGCATCGTGGGCGTCAATACGACGATCGCGACGTGCATGGCGGTGTTGCGCGACGAGACGTTCCGCGCGGGCGGCGCGGGAATCGATTTCCTACCGGCGTTTATGGCCGCAAGCAAAGCGGCGGCTTAGCGTGACCAGACGCTACGCCCGCGAGCTCGCTTTACAGACGTTGTACAACGTCGAGATCGGACACAACGAGGTCGCCGAAGCCCTCGATCAAACGCTCGGTGAAGGCGAAGCGGGCGCGGACCACCGTGGTTTCGTCAAAGAACTCGTGTTCGGAACGCTCGAATTCACGGAACAAAGCGACGCGGTGATCGGGCCGTTGCTCGAAGGCTGGACGATCGACCGTTTGCCGACGATCGACCGGATCGTGCTGCGCATGAGCGTTTACGAATTGCGGCACCATAGCGAAACCCCGGCCGCCGTGGTGCTCAACGAGGCGGTGGAACTCGCGAAGAAGTATTCGACCGACGATTCGGGACGCTTCGTGAACGGCGTGCTCGCGAGCGCTATTCGGACTCGCGTATGAGTTCCGGGACGGTCGCGGTACGGCGGCGGCCGAGACGCCGCGTAACGGTCTTCGGACGGATCGTCTACGTCACGTTCGGCGTACTCTTCCTCCTCGTACTCTTTGCCGCCGGCACCGTCGCGGGCGTCGTCTACTCGTATTCGCATAACTTGCCCGACATCAATAAGATGGCGGATTTTCAGCCGTCCCGGGCTACGCGCGTCTATGCGCGCGACGGCCAACAGCTCGCGACGCTCTACACGCAAAACCGCATCTGGGTGCCGATCGCGCGCATACCGCTCTCGGTGCGGCACGCGTTCGTCGCGAACGAAGATCATAATTTCTACGTCCATCACGGCGTCGATTTCGGCGGCATCGCGCGCGCGGCGCTCGCAGACTATCGGCACGAGCAGTTTCAAGGCGCCTCGACGATCACGCAGCAACTCGCGCGTGCGCTCTTTCTTTCCAACGAAGTATCGATCTCGCGTAAGGTGCAAGAGGCGCTGCTCGCGATGGAAATCGAACGGTACTATACCAAAGACGAAATCCTCGAGCGATATCTGAATTTGATCTATTTCGGCGCGGGCGCCTACGGCGTCCAAGCCGCCGCGCACACCTATTTCGGGACGGACGTCTCGAGAATTTCGCTCGCGCAGACGGCTCTGCTCGCGGGCTTACCAGCGGCGCCCTCCGACTATTCGCCCTACGTCAATCTCCAGCGTGCGCGCGAACGGCAGCATCACGTCCTCGATCGCATGGTCGCGAGCGGTTACGTGACGCAGCCGCAAGCGGATGAAGCGGAGCGAGCCGATCTGCATCTGATCGGCGATCGTCCGACGGGTTTGCAATCGTATCGCTATCCGTATTTCACGACGTACGTCACGCACGTGCTCGACCAGACGTTCGGCGAACGTGGCGTGCGCGAGGGTGGTCTCGAAGTCGATACGACACTCGATCCACGCCTCCAGAAGCTCGCTCAGGATGCGGTCGATTGGGGCGGCGCGCGCGCCAAGGCCGAGGGTATCGGCGCGAATGAAGCGGCGCTCGTGTCGATACGCCCGTCGACGGGCGAAATCGTCGCGATGGTCGGCGGCGTCGGTGGCTTCACGCTGCAGAACCAGTTCAATCGCGCCTGGCAAGCGCTACGCCAGCCGGGCTCGTCCTTCAAACCATACGTGTATACGGCCGCGATCGACGGCGGGTTGCCTCCGACGGCGCAGATCGACGATTCGCCGATTTCCTATCCCATGGGCGACGGTACGCAGTGGCATCCGATGGACGACGATATGCGCTTCTACGGGCCGATGACGCTACGCTACGCGCTCGCGCAATCGCGTAACGTCGTGGCCGTAAAACTCGCCGAACAAGTCGGTATCGATCGCGTCATCGCTTACGCCCATCGCATGGGCGTGCGGGCGCCGCTCGAAGCGAATCTTTCGCTCGCTCTCGGTTCGTCCGTCGTTTCGCCGCTCGATCAAGCCACGGGCTACGCGACGCTTGCGAACCAAGGCATTCACATCGATCCCTCACCGCTGCGCATCGTCAAAGATTCGCTCGGCTCGACGCTGCTCGACAATCGCTTTCCGCAAGAGAGCGAAGTCGTGAGTGCCGGTACGGCTTATCTCGTAACGTCGATGCTCGAGAGCGTCATCAACGAAGGTACGGGTTATCCTAACGCCCAGCTCGGCCGACCGGCGGCCGGAAAAACGGGCACGACGACCGATTTTCGCGACGCCTGGTTCGTTGGATATACGCCCGATCTCGTTACCGCCGTATGGCTCGGCAACGACAACTACACGCGCATGAACGAATCGTTCGGCGGTAATATTCCCGCCAGAACCTGGGCGCGCTACATGAAAGCGGCGCTCGCGAAAACGCCGAAACACGATTTCGCCTATCCGCAAAGCGAAGTACGCAAAGTTGCGTATTGCGGATCACCGCATAAGTTCGAGTATTTCCTGGACGGCACGCAGCCGCTCGGTGGTTGCGCCTCTGCGGGCTACGCCGGCCGGAAGCGCTGATGACGGGCCCCGGAGTCGCGACGGCGGCGCGCGTCGTCGTCGGCGTCAAGCGGCTGGCCGACTATCTCAAACGCAAAGTCGAAGCCGATCAGAATTTGCGCCTCGTTTACGTACGCGGTGAAGTTTCGAATTTGAGTGCCTCGCCGCGCGGGCACTGTTATTTCGACCTCAAAGAAGGCGATACGGTTTTGAAGTGCTTCGCGTGGGGCGACGATTACGCGCGCTTTCGCGATCTGCGAAACGGCGTCGCGGTCGTCGCGACGGGCAGCGTGTCGACGTACCTGCAAAAAAGTACGTACCAGTTGAACGTGAGCATGGTCGAACGCGAAGGGCTCGGCAACGTCGCAGCTCTCTTCGATGAACGCAAGCGCAGGCTCGCGGCTGAAGGTCTGTTCTCGGCCGAACGTAAGCGGCCGTTACCGCTCTATCCGTTCCGCATCGCGCTCGTTTCGTCGCGCGGCGCGAACGGTGCGCTCGACTTCACGACGATCTTGCGCGAACGGGCTCCGCACGTCGCGATCCTCTGGTGCGAGACCTCGGTTCAGGGCCCGAACGCCCCGGCGGAGATCGTCGCCGCGCTCGGGCGCGCTTCGCGTCTGGACGTCGATGCGATCGTGGTGACGCGCGGCGGCGGCTCGTTCGAAGATCTATTTTCGTTCAGCGACGAGAACGTCGTGCGCGCCGTCGCTCGCGCGCGCCATCCGGTGCTTTCCGCGATCGGCCATACCGCAGATCAGCAGTTGTGCGACTTCGCCGCCGACGCTCACGTGGAGACGCCGTCGGCTGCGGCGAGAGCCCTCGGCCGCGATTCGGTCGAATTGCGCGCGGCGCTGACGGAGCGTTTAGGACGAGGCCGGAACGCCGTGAATTTGCGTTTCGAGCGCGCGCGCGCACGCCTCGCCAAGGCTCTGGTTCGCTCCCGGCTCGGCGATCCGCGGGCGTTTCTCATTCCGCTCGAACAGCAACTCGACGACGTGGAACGGCGCCTCGCGGAGCGCGGTCGCAGCGCCGTCCGTGTGCGCGATGAGCGGCTGCGCGCGGCCGTCCGGCAGCTTGCGCTGCGAGATCCCTCCGCGCGGCTTGCCGAGCGTGCGCAGCGCCTGCAAGCCGCGACACTGCGGCTCGAATCGGCCATCGCCGCCCGGTACGGCGCGGAGTTGCGTCGCGCGGGCGATGCGCGGCGACGGTTGGAACCGGCGGCGCGGGCGCGACTCGAGCGCGCGGCGCGGGGTCTCGAAATCGCGAGCGCGCATCTCGGCGGCAAAGATCCCGAAGCTATTTTGCAACGCGGCTATGCAATCGTTACGTACGATAGCGCGATCGTGCGCGACCCGGGGACCGTTCCCGCGGGCGCCCTGATCGAAGCGCGGGTCGCTCGCGGAACGCTCGCGGCACGCGTCGAAACGAAAGAGACGGATGGCAACAAGCACGGCGGGTGAATTCGAAGACGGGCTCAAGCGGCTCGAAGAGATCGTCGCAAAGCTCGAACGCGAGAACGTGAGCCTCGATGATTCGGTGGCTCTGTTTCGCGAAGGCAAGGGTCTCGCGCAAAAATGCGAGTCGCTTCTTAAGAGCGCGCAATCGTCGATCGAGGCCGCTGCCCGCGGCGATGCGCCGGGCGGCGATGCGATACCCGCCGCGCCCGTAAGCGCCGCGGCCTCGCCGTCCCCCGTAATCGCGGCCTCCGTCGCCGCGCGCCCCTCGCGCGGGGCGACGTCGCTCTTCGGCGCCGACGCGCCAAACGACGCGGACCCCGACCTCTAACGATGCCCCGCGTCATCCAGCGGCTCGACGAAGCGGTGGCCCTCGCCGCGGGTGTGACGCGTTCGCGTGCGCGCTCGCTCATCATCGCGGGCCGCGTTCGCGTCGATGGTAATCCATCGACGAAGCCGGGGAGCGCCGTTGCCGAACGGGCCGTGCTCGACGTCGAACGCGCGCGGCCGTTCGTCAGTCGCGGCGGCGAAAAGCTCGAAGGTGCGCTCGCCGCGTTCGGCTTCGATCCGAGCGGCATGCGCGCGCTCGACGTCGGTGCATCGACGGGCGGCTTTACGGATTGCCTGCTCGCACGCGGCGCCGCGCACGTGACCGCGCTCGACGTCGGCTACGGGCAACTCGCGCACCCCTTACGTATCGATCCGCGCGTAACCGTCGTCGAACGCACGAACTTTCGGCTCGTGGAAGCGGGCGCGTTCGGCGATCCGTTCGACGTCATCACGATCGACGCGTCGTTTATTTCCGTCGTTACGATGATCGAACGCGCGCGTTCGTTTTTAGCGGATAGGAAAACGGCCGCGATCGTCGCGCTCGTCAAACCGCAATTCGAAGCGGGACGCGAGCGCCTGGGCCGCGGCGGTGTGGTACGCGAGCCGGACGTGCATCGCGCGATCTTGCGCGAAGTTCGCGACTCGATCGTAGCGCTCGGACTCGTGCCCGTCGCCCTCGCCCCGAGTTCGCTGCGCGGGCCGGCGGGCAACGTCGAATTCTTCGCGCTCGTGCGTCGCTCGGGTCGCACATTCGACGACGCTGCCATAGAAGCCGCGCTTGTGGGGTTGCCGCACGCATGAACGCGCCGCCGCTCACCGCGACGATCGCGCTGTACGTCGATCTGTTTCGCGATCACGCGCGGGCTGCCGCAAAATCCGTCGCCAAAACGTTTCTCGCATCCGGCTACCGCGTGGCGCTCTGCGAAGAACAGGATCGCGAACTCGGCATCGCCTCCGACGGCGCCGAACTCGGCGAGGCGATGCTGCTCGTCACGCTCGGCGGCGACGGCACGTTGCTGCGCGCCGCGCAAATAGCGGCCCCGCATGGCATTCCGCTATTCGGCATCAACACCGGGCGCCTCGGCTTCCTTACCGAGATGGACGGCGGCGAAGCCTATCTGGAAGCGCTACCCGGTATCGTGAGCGCGGGCTTCATCATCGACGAACGGACCGCACTGCAAGTCGAAGCGCACGGGCGCACGCGCTTCGCCCTCAACGACATCGTCGTGAAGCGCACGGCGCCGCACATGACGCCGTTCGGCTTGTACGTCGACGGCAAAGAAGCCGCGCACGTTCCCGCAGACGGAATCGTCGTCGCGACGCCGACCGGTTCTACGGCGTATTCGCTCTCGGCGGGCGGCCCGATTTTGGCGCCGACGGTCGATGCGTTCATCATCGCGGCGCTCTTGCCGCATACGCTATTCTCGCGACCGCTCGTCGTGCCGACTTCCTCGACGATCGTCATCACCTGCGATGCGGAAACTACGGGCGTGATGGTCGAAGCCGACGGCATGCAAGTCGAGGAATTGGAGCCGGGCGGTTGCGTCACGATCACGCGCCACGCGACGCTGGTGCGTTTCGCGCGACGCAAGCCGCTCGATTTCTTCGCGTTACTCGAAGGAAAGTTGCGCTGGAATGCGCCGGTCAAAGACCGCTGAGCGGGTGCGGCTCGCGCGCCTCGAGATCGAAAACTTCGGTTTGATCGCGCGAGCCTCACTCGATTTCTCGGCGGGCTTCACGGTGTGCACGGGCGAGACGGGCTCCGGAAAAACGATGCTGCTCGGAGCGCTTTCGTTCGTGCTCGGCGAACGCTCGTCCGTCGACGTGGTGCGCGCCGGTGCGTCGCGCGCGCGCGTAACGCTCGCGCTCGATACCGACGAAGCGCTGCGCGCGCGCTTCGCCGAAGACGGCCTCGAAGTCGAGGCGGGCGAACCGGCTCTGCTCGTGCGTGAAGTGCTCGCGAGCGGCAAGTCGTCGGCGCGTATCAACGGGCAACTCGCAACGACCGCCCAACTGCGCGCGTACGGCGAGACGTTCCTCGAACAAGTCGGTCAACACGAACAGCAGCGCTTACTATCGCAAGCCTATCAGCTCGACATCCTCGATAGTTTCGCGGGCGATCCGGCGCTCGAACGCCGCGCCGCCGTTCGCGCCGCTTGCGACCATGCCGAGTTGCTCGAAGCGGAACTCGCCGCGCTGCTCGGCGGGTCGGGACGGGCGCAAGCCGAGCTCGAATTCGCTCGCTTCGCGCATGCGGAGATTGCGGCGGCCGCAATCGTGCCGGGCGAAGACGACGTCTTGCGCGAGCGGCGCGCGTATCTCTCGAACGTCGAGCGAATTCGGACGGCGCTTGCGGCGGCGTACGAAGCGCTCGCCGGCGGCGAGCATTCCGCGAGCGAAGCGCTCGGAAGCGCGAGTGCGCTCGTCGCCCCGGTCGCGCGGTACGGTCCGGAACTCGAAGCGCTCGCAGCGGCGCTGACGGCGTTGCAAAGCGATGCGAGCGATGCGGCCGTTTCGTTACAGCGGGCGCTCGACGCGACGGGCGGCGACACGGGCGAACTCGATGCGGCAACCGCTCGGCTCGATCTGCTCGAACGCTTGAAGAAGAAGTACGGCGCGACGCTCGCGGCCGTCGTAGAAGCAGGTGCCGCATTCGCCGAAACGGCCGCGCGCGAGACGACGCGCGACGAACGCGAAGCCGAACTGCGCGCGCAAGTCGTCCGCGCGGGCGAACGTCTCGCACGCGAAGCGGGCGAACTTACGGCCTTGCGCGCCGCGGCCGTACGCGTTCTCGAGAAGCGCGTGCCGCAAGAGCTGAGCGCGCTCGCGATGCCCGCGGCTCGCTTTTCGGCCGTGCTCGAACCGCTCGGACGCCCGGGTCGCAGCGGCGCCGAACGCGTTCTGTTCGCGCTCTCACCGAATCCGGGAGAACCGCTCCGCGCGCTCGGGCGAGCGGCTTCGGGGGGCGAACTCTCGCGCGTCTTGTTGGCACTCGTCGTCGTACTCGCCGGGCGCCGGGCCGATACGGCGCTCGTCTTCGATGAGATCGACGCCGGCATCGGCGGCGCGACCGCGAGCGCCGTCGGCGTGCGGCTCGGTGCGCTCGCGCTGCGCGGCCAGGTGTTGTGCGTCACGCATCTGGCGCAGATCGCTTCATGGGCGGATCGTCATTACGCGCTGCGAAAACGGGAAGAACGCGGTATGACGGTCGTGGACGTCGTCGCGCTCGAAGAACGGCCTGCGGTCGAAGAAATCGCGCGCATGCTTTCGGGCAGTACCGCCGCGATCGCGCTCGAACACGCGCAAACGCTCGTGCGCGACGTACGAGCTTCGAAAGCGGATGCGAAATTCAAATGATTGCCGATACGAATCGTAAGAAGATGCTCGTCCTCGTGTCGCCTGGTGGCACGGCGATGTACCGCGACGTTGCCGAAACGTGCTTCGCGCTTCGGAATGAATACGACATCATGGTCTTAGCGTCGCCCGAGGAACGGCAGCGTTTTAAGCACGATGGGATCGCTTTCGTGCGTTGGCGCCCGGCGGGCTTTATCGGCATGGGCATCAGTATCGCGAAGCTGCGCCGCATCTCGCAGCGCTTCGCGCCGGATATCGTGCACGCGCACGGTTTCCCCGCAGCCTCGGTCGCCCTCGGCACGTTTCCCGCGAGTCTCGCCGCGCGCACGGTCATTACGTTTCACGATCCGCAGCGCGATAAGGAATTGCCGAAGAAGCTGGTCGAACGTCGTTTTCCGGCTTACCTCGCGCGCGCGGCGGCCGTCGTCGCGACGTATCCGTCGCTCGCGCGCTCGCTCGGCAACCGGCTCGGTTTGCCGCCCGACACCTTCAGCGTCATACCGCACGGCGTATCGCTTCCGGCGCAGCCCGGGAATGCACCGTTCGTGCGTCCGGCACTGCGGAGCGGGCCGCTCGTCGGCTGGCTCGGGTCGCTTGCTGCCGATCGCGCGTGGGAGACGGCGATCGACGGCTTCAAGGCCGTGCGCGAGCGATATCCCGACGCCCGGCTCGAGATCGGTGGCACGGGCCGTGCTCGGCAATTCATCGCAGCTCACGTGCGTTACCAGAAGTTGACCGACGTCGTCACGTTCCGCGGCGACGTGTCGGCCGCAGAGTTATTCGCGGCGATCGATATGCTGGTCGTACCGATCTCGCGCGATGCACAGCCGCATCCGCCGCTGGAAGCGCTCGTGGCCGGTGTGCCGCTGGTTGCCGGTAACGCGGGTGCCCTCGCCGACGCCGTCGGCGATATGACGACGGGTTGGCTCGTCGACGACGATCCGGGTGGAATCGCCGCTGGCGTCGCGGACGCGTGGGAACGGATCGACGAGGCGTGGAGCGGCGCGAGCGCCCAGCGCGGCGCCGCGGCCGAACGCTATTCGCGCGAAGCCGTGCTCGCGCGGTATCGTAGGATTTACGAGCTCGCGATGTCGCGCGGCGAGGCGTCGACGTAACGTCAGATTTGTGCGGCCTCGAGCCACTGCGGATTCTGCACGGTCCCGTCGAAAACGTGCGACGTCTTATATAACTCCGTCGTGCCGTTCGCGGCGAGCTGCGATGTTTTGGCGAGAATAGCCGCCACCTGATCTTGCGTCATCGGACGAAACGTTTTCGCAGCGACAACGGCTTGATCGAGAACGGCCGGGCCGTCGATGCCGGTTACGACCGTGCTCGTCGGAAGATTCATCCCGTAGTGGAGCATCACGATCGGATCAACGGCGCCCGTGTCGAGGATGTGGTGATCGCCGAACGTCTTCATGGCGATGATGCCCATGTCTAATTTCTTCGCGACCGGAAGTACGGCTTTTTCGAAGCTCGCGTAATGCGCGTCCATTACGTTGAGCGGCATCTGCACGGTATCGAACGTGAACCCGTTCTTCGTCGCGACGTCGATCATGTGCAGGTGGTACGCGGGCGACTTGTGACCGGTGAAGCCGATAAAGCGGATTTTGCCCGCTTTGCGCGCGTCGACGAGCGCTTCGATCGCGCCGCCCGGAGCGAAGACGCGATCGGCGTCGTCCGGACGGATGTTTTCGTGGATCTGCACGAGATCGATGTGATCGGCCAATAATCGCGATAGCGATTGTTCGATCTGTTGCTTCGCGGCGGACTTCGTTCGACCGTCGATCTTCGTCATCAAAAAAACTTTAGCGCGGTACCCGCCGACGTCGAGCGCTTGGCCCATGCGGAGTTCGCTATTGCCGCCGTTGTAGTCCCAAGAATTATCGAGGAACGTTATGCCGCGATCGATGCCCGCGTGAATGAGCTTAATCGCGTCGCCCGCCGGCATATCGGCCTTGCCGATGTGGAAACCGCCCATTCCGACGATGGAAACCATGGCGTTCGTGCGCCCGAGCCGTCGCTGCGGAAGCTCGGCCGCAGCGGGTGCGGCGCTCGCCGTTCGGCGGAGGGCGGCTTGGCCCGCGATAGCGGCGGCGGCAGCTGCAAGGAACGTCGGTCTGTCGATCTTCATGCTACCAAAGTATACCCAACTTCGAGACGGTGCCGAATCCGTGCCACGTGACCACGCCGCCTATGATCGGGCCACGCGTCACCGAGACGAAGCTGCACCTTAGCCATTCGCTACTTCAAACTAATCGTCGGCAACAACAATTCGAGTTTCCGACTAACGGCAGCGGCAGTCCCGATAGTCGCGCCGCGCGCGACCGTGCAGGGATGGGTCGCTCGTCAAAACTTGTATTGCGCTCGCCGCCAAGGGCCACGTCTTCGCCAAGACCCGCACGACGATCGATGCGACCGGCCTCAAAGCCGAAGTTCTCGCCGGTTACATCGATACCGAAAGCGGCCGGCATCTCGCAATTGCCCTTCACGTCAACAACGCGGGCCCGATTAAGCGCATCGCCGACGCAGCGAGCGTTTTCACGGACGAACGAAGCCCTAATCACGAACGTCATTTACAAGACTGCGCGGTAAACAAGGTGACCTCGCACTTGGAACCTCGTTTAAGTCATATGCATTTGAAGTGGGCGGCTGACCGCGATTCGGCCGAGCGTGCCATTGACAGCTCGGGCACCTACCTCGTATCTTGTTAACAATCCGCCGGCTACATTCGTGGCGCGGTTCTCCCTTGGTCTGGAGGCAGCGTGCTCTCGCCTTGGCGTTTGTCTGCATTGGTCGCGTCGCTTAGCGCAGCGGCTTATTTATCGGTTCCACCTCGCGTGAGCGAAGCGCAAAGCGCCCCGCCGGCGTCGCCCACGCCGATGGCCGTTGCGAGTGCGATGCCGGCTGCCGATCGCGCCGCTGTGCCGAGTATGGCTCCGAATACCGCAGCGAGTGCCGCGCCCGTTGTCGCGAACACCGGCACGATCTCCGGTACGGTAACGGACACCCAAGGGCATGCCGCTCCGAACACCGCGATCGTCATTTCGGGTCCCACGACGTTCCGTGCCGTGACCGATGCGAACGGGGCGTTCGTCGCGCCGAATCTGCCGCCGGGGCTCTACAAGATCGACGTCACGAAAGCGGGCTTCACGCCCGCCGAGCAGACCGATCTCGCCGTTACCGCAAGTGCCGTCGTGACCGCTCGCATCTCGCTGCAGCCGGCGCAATTCTCGTCCATCCGCGAAATCGGTCGCGTGTCCGTGTCGCGTAACGCCCGCAACGCGATCAGCACGTCGACGGCTTCCGTCGCGACGGTCTCGGCAAACACGGCGATACAGCAAGGCCAAACCACGCTAACACGCGTGCTCGATCAAACGCCGGGCGTCAGCATCGGTATCGGTTCCGGTTTC
>CAXTIY010000015.1:0-20273 GCA_964244215.1 uncultured bacterium | reverse complement strand
GATCGTGGCCGCCGACGATATGGATCTGATTGAAATTCGGACCCGTCTCGAGGGCCTTGTCGAACACGTCGTCCGCGGGCATGCGCACTACGCGATCGCGCTCCTTAAACTCGTCGACCGCGAACGCGCAGAACTTGCAATTGGCGTAGCAGACATTAGTCGAGTTAATGTAACGGTTGAGAACGTAGAAAACTTTCTTACCGCTCTTACGCTCTTTGGCCGCTTGCGCGAGGCGGCCGAGCGTATGAATATCTTGCGTCTGGAACAGAGCGACCCCATCGGCTCGATCGAGCGATATGCCGGCGTCTAGCTTCTGTTCAATTTCGCGGAGCGCGGGATCACGTGCGAACGTCACGATTTATTGTGGCCTCTTTCGAATGTCGGTACCTTTCTTAGACTAGGAGCGTGCCGATACCGTCACAAGGACTATTCTAGGGTTGCCATAGGCGACTTCGCCGGCATCCGCCCGAAGACGCTGCTCGGAGCGAGCAGCAGGCCCAGATCCAGCACGAGGGCACCGAGCAGATACCCGCCGAGGACGTCGCTCGGGTAATGGGCACCCAAGGCGAGCCGCGACCAGCCGATCGCGGCACTAAGACCGCACAGTCCGAGCGCGAGCCCGATTCGTAGCGGCCCTGGGAGCGTCGAACGCAGCGCCACACACGCCCAAAAGCCGAAAAACACCAGCGAGTTCGTCGCGTGCCCGCTTGCGAACGAATAGCTCGTTTCCTGCGTGACCAGCCAATGCGCCGGCCGTGGACGGTGGAACACGACCTTGAACCAGTCGCTCGTGAATTCCGCAATGACGAGCAAGGCAACGGCTAAGCCGCTCCTCGCGAGCCAGCGGCGCCGCACGAGGCCGGCGGCCAAGACGACGACGCACAGCGCCGTGTAAGCCGGCAAGCGCCCGAGGCTCGTCAAGAACGCCGCAAGCGGCGTCGCGACTCCGAACAGACCGCCCGCGGCGAGATCGAGTCCGTGCGGCGGACGCCAAGAGACGGCCGCCCCGAGTGCGAGATACGATCCCAAGAGAATGGCAGCGAGGATCGTCTGAAAGCGGCGCACGCATCTGGCTTGCGTACGAGGCCCGGCTTACCCCGTCGCTCGGAGACCCACTATAAAATCTGCGCGGGGCGCGGCTCACGCTAATGCAGAGATTGCCGGAACGTTTGTAACGATGGCTTTTCGATACTGCATTGTATTCGTAATCGGAACTGTGTAATATCAACAAACGATTCGTGCTCGCTCGGCTCGATCGCCGATGCGACGCACAGACCGCTTGGAACGAGATAGCGTATGCGATTGATCCACGGCGTCGGCCACCTTCGTTCGGCCATGAAGCTATCGGCGCGTGGCCGTAACTAGCGAACGCGCCGAGGCCCAATCGTCACGAACGCCGGTTAAACGAAGCGTTCTTAAGCGCGACCGATATCCGTATCGCTGGCTGCTTTCCCTCGTTCCGCTCCACGTGATGAAAGTCGCGCAATACGAGATCCCGATGGCATGGCTGCGACTCACGCACGGTGCGATCGATCGGCGCTTCGCGCGAAGCACGGGCTTACTCGTTAACGTCGGATGTGGCCGCAACGGTAAGAGCGGTTGGGTCAACATCGACAGCTCGCGCGCGCCGCAAACGACGTGCATCTACGATTGCCGCAAGCGTCTTCCGCTTCCGGATACGTGCGCCAAAGCCGTGTTCACCGAGCATTTGCTCGAGCATCTCGAGTATCTCGAAGAAGCGCCCGTGTTCTTAGCGGAATGCCGGCGCATTCTCGAACCCGGCGGCGTGCTACGCGTGGTCGTTCCCGACGGACGCAAGTATCTCAAAGCCTACGCGAGCGGAGATTGGGACGAGATGCGGGCGATCAGTCCGATGGCGCTCGGCCGGGATACGAATCGCACGACGCTCATGGAAATCGTCAACGAACACTTCCGTCAAGTCGGGCAACATCGCTTCTCGTACGATTACGAAACGCTCGAGCGGCTGCTGCGCGAGATCGGGTTCGAAGACGTATCCGAATCTGCATTCGGCGAATCACGGCTGGCCGGCCTCGCCATCGATAGCCCGGAGCGTGCGGCGGAAAGTCTATACGTCGAGGCGGTGCGCGCGTAGCCTGGCGCCGTCACGCGGCGCCGTAGTGTGTCCGTCTTTACTTGGTGCGGCAAGCAGATGATCGCCTGACGACGAGGTCAGCAGAGTCGGTGCTGCTGCCGTGTCCCAATCATAAAAGTCTCCCCGAGCTTGCGACGTCCGCCACGAATACCGGCCGGTTTTCGCGTCGATGACGACTACCGAGTCGGTGAACGCCTTACCGCCTTTACGAGAAGCCAGCGCAAAAATCGGGGGCGGCGTTTCCAATCGGGACGAACCGCTCGCCGGTCAACGGGTCGAGAGTCGTCGAGGATCAACTCGGACCACCGCCATGCCTTGCTCCGCTCTAATTAGTCTTCGGCGAGGTGCCGAAACTGTGAGCATGCATTGCGATGATGGTCCGGTCGGCGCTGATCATCCGCGGGCGACGGCTAGCCTTCGCTCGGCGACGATTTCCGACCACCGCGAAGCCGTCAAGCCGCTCCAACCACACGGCGAAAGCTCCAAAAGCGCAAGCTCGAAACTCTGCTCGGTCGACGCATTTGCCGATTGGCTCGTGCCGCTTTCTTTGCATGGCGGTTTCGTAGGGTGCGCCCTCTGTCCAGCCGCGTAGATACGGACCTAGCGCTCGAGGCGGCCGGTGGCGAGCGCGAGCGATTGAAATCCGTTGACAGCGTGCAAGCGCATGGGCTGCTGCTCGCCCTTTCCGAACCGGCTCTCGTGGTCCGTCAAGTGAGCGCGAACGCTCTTGACATCGTGGGTTTGCGCTCCGAAGAACTCCTGAATCGTTCGGTCGAGATATTGCTCGGCCGGCCGCAAGTTGCGGCGTTGCGATCGCGCCTGCTCGATCATGACCTCCTCGAGGTGAACCCCTACCGCGTCGTCGTCGACCGCGCGGAGAAAGCGTTCGACTGCATCGCGCACCGCGTCGACGAAACGCTCGTTTTGGAGTTCGAGCCCGTGCAGCTCGGCGAATCGCTCAAGTCGATCAACGTCGCCGCGGCTCTTCGAGCCTCGCTTAACCGCATGGATCAGGCGCTCGATATAACGCAGCTGGCAGACGTCGCGGCGAACGAAGTGCGCCGGCTGATCGCCTTCGAACGCGTGATGATCTATCGTTTCTCGGCGGATTGGGAAGGCGAGGTCATCGCCGACGCGGCGCCGCCTTCGGCCGTGTCCTACCTGAACCTACGCTTCCCCGCAAGCGACACTCCGGCGCAAGTCCGCCGTATGTTTCTCGTCAACAAGCTGCGGTTAATTGCGGACGTTGAGTCGTTGCCCGTTGCCCTCTTGCCTAGAGTGCAGCCCCATACCGGGCTTCCGCTCGATCTCACTCATGCGGTTCTCCGTTCCGGATTGCCGGCCCATATCGCGTATTTGCGTAAGCTTGGCGTTCGCGCAGCGATGACGCTCTCGATCGTCGTGCGCGGAAGGCTCTGGGGAATGATCGTGTGCTACCACGGCGAGCCTCGCCAACCGGATTACGGCACGCGGGCAACATGCGACCTCATCGCGCAGATGTTCGCGTCGCAACTCGTCTCTCGCACCGACACCGTCGACTTACAGGCCCGCCTGAGCTCTCGCGACGAGATTGAAGCGTACATGACGGAGATCGAAAGCGGCGACGCTCCGGCCCGGATGCAGATGATCGTCAACGAACGGTTGTTGGCCTTGCTCGATGCCGACGGCGTCGTCGCACGCAGCGGGAATGCCTTCATCGCGCTCGGGTCGAGCGTCGAAGAAGGGCGCTTTGCGCCACTCCTCGCGAAATTGCGAGGGCTCTCGACGCGAGGCATAGCAAGCTCCAACATGCTCGGCGCGCTCGATTCGGCCGCCGATTCGTTCCGCGGCGAGGCGAGCGGGGCGCTGTATCTCGGCTTGTCCGAAACGCAGGACGACTACATCGTCCTGTTTCGACGAGAGCTCGTCGCGACGGTCGCATGGGCGGACGCGCCGCGCGAACCGGCGCGACCCGACGATGCCCCCGATGTCGTGCAGGCACGCACGGCCTTCACCGCCTGGCAAGAAACGGTGCGCGGGCGCTGCCGTGCTTGGACCGAAGTCGAAATCGGCACCGCACGCCTGCTGCGAGAACAATTTCTGCGTGTGCGGGAGAGGCAGGAGCGGCTAAACGCGGAGGAGCGGGTCAGATTCCTCGCATTCAACGATTCGTTGACGCGACTTGCCAACCGAATCTCGATCCGGGAGCGCCTCGAACGCTGCATCTCTCGGGCCCTAGCCGATGGTTCGCAGCTGGCGGTGCTCTTCATCGACCTCGATAAATTCAAGAACTTCAACGATGCATTCGGTCACGCGACCGGTGACCGGATCCTGCAGATCGTGGCGGCGCGGCTGCAGCACAACGTTCGCGCCGAGGACGTCGTCGGGCGCATCGGCGGCGACGAGTTCGTCGTCATCGTGCCCGGCGCCGAGTCGATCCAGAGAACGATGGAGGCGGCAGCGAGGTTACTCGCCGCGATCGCGCAACCGTTGCTGCTCGATCATGGCACCGCTCAAATCACCGCGAGCATCGGAGTGAGCCTGTATCCGTCGGACGCAACCGATCTCGAAGCCCTTCTGCGACATTCCGACGCCGCCATGTACGATGCGAAAAACTCCGGGCGGAACGCCGCCGAAATCTACCGCGTTCCCGACTCTCTTGCCTGCGCAGCGAATACCGGAGCTGTCGGCCGCGAAGGGAATTGCGCCGACGGCAAAACGTAACGAAGCGTTTGGCGATCTCGTCCGGAAAGTGCATCCACTTCGCAGAGGAATCTCGATGCGGTCCATCGTTTTCCTCGGATTCGCGCACTACACTACGGATTCGATACGGTGTTTGCGAGGTCACTAGCGGCGGTGATGACCGTCACGACGTTTCCGCTGCTAATGGCAATGGCAAGTTTAACGACGGAGCCGAAGATATCTATAACACCGTTGATGCCATTGACTTCGCTGCTCAAGCGATCGACGGTGTCGTTCGCACTGGTGGTCGCTCCACGGATGGCGTCGAATGCGCTCGTCGTCTCGGAATCGGCGAACTTTAGCGATGCGGCCATCGTAGCCAGGTTCGATGCCGTCGTGTAGAATCGACTCATATCGGCGGCAACGATGTTGCTCTGATCTCCGCTGAGCGCGACATTTGGGTTCGACAGGAGCGAGCGGGCCGAATCACCGAGTGCCGTAAATTGATTGGCGAGGGCGAGCACTTGCTCGGCACTCAAAGTTGCCATCGCTATTTCGTATCCTTTTTCAGAGCCTCGATGTCGCCGTACAGCGGCAAAAGCGATTGTGAAATGAGCGTGTTATAGTCGCTAAAGCCGGCCTTCTTAAGCGAGGCTTCGTACAGATCGTGATGTAGCGCCGCCAACTTCGACACGACCGCAGCGTAGTCGACACTCGCGCTCGCAAACGCATTTATTGCCGTGAGATCGGACGCTCGTTGCGCTTGCTGTGTCTGCAGAATGTTGTCGAGAACGAGCCGCTGCGGATCGTTTAGTTTCAGTTGCCCCCGAACGGCCAGTTCGTTCCGCAGAATCAGGACGTAGTGGCCATCGATCTGACCGAACTCGTCGCGGAGCTTATTCGCGTACGTTTGGTCCACGAACAGCAGAACGTTCGACGCCGACGTATATGGTTTGTCGACGCTTTGCACGTACTTACGCAAATCCCGGTCGACGTTCGCACCCTCAAAGAAGTTGAAGATGGCGACGCCCAACGTCGATGCATCTTGAACCGCGGTTGCGTTGATGCCGGGGATGCCGGCGAGCGCGCTACTGAGCGGTGAAGGATTAGGCGTTGGAATCGACGCGACGTTCGCGAGATTTCCGATGCCCTGCGGGTAATCGAGATAGACGTTATTGAGCTGCGCCCAATACTGCGAATTTTTAGCCGACAACGCGCAATCGGTATCGGATGGTACCATGAGGTCTATCGCACCCGGGTCGGGAGATGGCGAGGGCGCCGAAACCGAAATCGGTGCCGGCGCGGCCGCCGCATCGCTGGTCGATGCCGACGGTGCCGGGGCCACGTAAGCGGCCACTTCCGGCACCGGCGCTATGAGTACGTTATCGGCAATTTCCCCTTGCAGCAACGGCTGATTCGGAACGAGAACGGGCGTAAACGAAGACTTCGCACCTGGTGCCGGCTGCACGGGGTACATGCGGCGGCTCGCCTCGAGGCGACGACACGTGCCTTCGTAATCTTCGGAAATTTTATCGAACGAGTCGCGAGCATCCGATGCTGCCTGCGCAAACTGCGCGATCGCGACGCGACTCGGGCTCGCGCTACATGAAGTCAGCACGATCGGCGCGAGCACGAGCAACGCCAAAGATATGCGGAAAGAAAGTATTGGATACAATACACACCCGCCGTTCTAACTCGAAAAGCTAGCCTAGGCAAGCTAGCCGCCTTTCGATTTCTCGGAAGCGAATATCTCTCCTTGTCGCCCTTTAATGCAAAATGAGCTTAACCGAATAGGTCGGTTAAACGTCGCTACTCGATTAAGAGTATCGATCGAAAGACTCGCTATTACGCGAATAGATTCGAGCGGGCGCTTAGCCGATCGCCATCGTTACTCGAACGACTACGCTTTCGTTACGGTCGTCAACCTTCGCGGCACGACTAAACTTCCTGAGCGAAGAGATCCGTCTGCTCGGATTTACCGAGCCGGTCGGCGATCGTTTCGAGCTCGCCGAGGCCGATGTTGATGCGGCGCGGCTTCGTGCCTTCGTGTTGGCCGACCACGCCGAATTCTTCGAGTTGCTTCATCACGCGAACCGCGCGCGGATGGCCGATCGAAAAACGTTGCTGCAACTGGGCCGTCGATGCGAAATCGCTTTGGATGATGAAGACCGCCGCCTCGTAGCAGAGCGGGTCCACCTCGCGCTTTTTATCGTCGTCTTCAATCGGCGTAACTTCGACGTCGAGCAAGTTTTCGGGGCGGGCTTGCGTCGCCCAAAATTCGACGAGCCGCGTCACCTCCGGCCCCGTAATGAGCGCGCCCTGCGAGCGGACGGGTTTGGGAGCGTCGATCGGCAGAAACAGCATATCGCCGCGACCGAGCAAACGTTCGGCGCCCACCATGTCGAGAATGGTGCGCGAATCGACCTGAGAGCTGACGGCGAACGCGATTCGCGAGGGAATGTTCGCCTTGATGATGCCGGTGATAACGTCGACCGAGGGCCGCTGCGTCGCGACGACGAGGTGGATGCCCGTCGCGCGGGCGAGTTGCGCGAGCCGGCAGATCGTCGTTTCGACTTTAGCGGGCGCGATCAGCATTAAGTCGGCGAGTTCGTCGATGATGATGACGACGTAGGGCAACGTTTCCGCCGGAAATTTCGCGTTATATTCTTCGATTTTGCGAACGCCGGCTTTCGCGAACCGCTCGTAGCGCGAATCCATTTCCTTGGTCATCTCGAACAAGGCACCCGCGGCGAGGCGCGCGTCCGTGATCACCTCTTTGATGAGATGCGGGATGCCGTTGTACACGGTGAGTTCGACGCGTTTGGGATCGATGAAGAGCATCTGCACTTGATCGGGCGTCGCGGAGACGAGCAGCGATGCGATGATCGTATTGAGGCAGACGCTCTTGCCGCTACCAGTCGCGCCCGCGACGAGTAAGTGCGGCATCTTGCCGAGATCGCCGAAAACGGGGCGGCCGGTGATATCCTTACCGAGCGCCATGTGGAGCGGCGGCACGGTGCCGCGCTGCGGCAAAGCGTCGAGAATCTCGCGAATCGAAACGATCGAAGTCTGAGCGTTGGGCACCTCGATGCCGACGGCCGATTTACCCGGAATCGGCGCTTCGATACGCACCGACGTCGCGGCGAGGGCGAGAGCGATATCGTCGGCGAGCGCCGTGATGCGCGAGATCTTCACGCCTTTTTCCGGCTTTAATTCGTAGCGCGTGATCGAGGGGCCGCGCTGCACGTGCATGACTTTGGCACCCACGCCGAACGACGCGAGCGTTTCTTCCAAAAGCAGCGAGCGATGCGATTCGTCGATGATCTGCGCTTGCGGCGGATCGAAGAGATCCAGATTCGGTAACGTGTAGATGCGCTTGGCCGGTTCGCCCGCCTCTACGGCTGCGACGATGGCGGGTGCGACGGCGGGCGCGAATGCTCCGGGCGATTTTCCGACTACGATTACGGGTCGCGATGCCGGGGCGCCCGGCTCGGCCGCGGAGTCGATGAAATCGATCGATTCTTCGTCATCGTCGTCTTCATCGTCATCGAGTTCTTCGTACTCGATGACGGCGCTCGACTCGCCGCGTACGCGCCGCCGATCTTCCTCGGCAATGAACGTGCGCGCGTCCACGGGCGCGATCGGTGCGAGCAGCGTGCCTGCCTCACTCGGCTTCTTCTTCGGCGGCGAAGTATTCGGAGGTAGTGCGAACGCTTCGGCGAGCGACTGCGGGCCGGGTGGCCGAGGTTCGGCGATGGCGGCGCCGGCAGGCTCGAGCGCCGCTCGTTCGGCAAGTTTTTTGCGCGCGAACGCGCGCAAACGTGCGCCCGCCACGATGAACGAGCCGATGACGCGCTTGACCGATACGTTAAAGATCCAGACGGTCACCGCGAGCGCGAGCAGCAGCAACACGAGAACCGTCCCGGTGCCGCCGACGAGTACGTGTAATCCCCGATCGAGCAGCCGCCCGAGCGCGCCGCCCGAGCGCCCGAAGAACGCGTCGATAATAAAGAAATAGCAAAGCGCCGCGAAGCCGAACGTCGCGATCAAGCGGGGTACGTTGATCTCGAGAAAGATGATGCCGCCGAAGAGCGCGACGACGAAGGGCACGAGCCAAGCCGCGCTTCCGAAGCCCGCGCCGAGCGCGTGCGCTAAACCCGCGCCGAAAGCCCCGGACCGCGTCGGCGCTACGAGCGCAATGCCGAGTAGCATCGCGAGGCCGAGGGCCGCGATGCCGGTGATTTCCAGATTGAGCCGCAGACGCATCGCCGCTCGCGACTTGCGTCGAACGCGTGCCATTCCAGAGCACGTTAGGGGCATTCCGGCGCACACCTGTCCGCAGGCTTACACTGCGTCGAACGCGGAGGAGCAGCGAGTATGGCAACAGAGACGATCGTGGTCCTCGAAGGTGACGAGACGGGACAAGAGCTCCTCGTCGAAGCGCTACGCGTGCTCGATCCGAGCGTCGTCGGAATAGAGATGGCGCTCGAACGCTACGATCTATCGCTCGAATCCCGGCGCGCGACGAAGAACGGCATCGTGCACGAAGCCGCCGCCGCCATGAAACGCACCGGCCTCGGGCTCAAGGCGGCGACGATCACGCCCGAAATTGCGGGCGACGTCGGATCGCCCAACGCCATCTTGCGACGCGAGATCGACGGAAAAGTCATCGTTCGCACCGGGCGGCGGTTGCCCGGCGTGCGCCCGGTGGCGGGCATCCACTCGCCGATTTCGGTCGTGCGCATGGCCGTAGGCGACGCATACGGCGCGACCGAATGGCGCGAGCGCGACGGCGATGACGAATACGCGTTTCGCACCGAGAAAATCTCGCGCAAAGTCTGCCGCCTCGTTTCCGAATACGCCTTTTCGCACGCCCGCAAGACGCGGTCGAAAGTTTTCGGAGGCCCCAAGTATACCGTGAGCCCGGTCTACGAAGGGCTTCTCAAAGAAGAAATGGATAGCGCCGCCGCCCGCTATCCCGACGTGACGTACGAGCCGCAGCTCATCGACGCCACGTACGCGCTCCTGATTTCGAGTTCGGGCGACCCGATGGTCATCCCATCGCTCAACCGAGACGGCGATTGCCTATCGGATCTCGTGATGCAGCTATTCGGCTCCATCGCCGGCGCCGAAAGCGTGTTACTTTCGTTCGACGACACGCTACAGCCCGATTGCGTGATGGCGGAAGCGCCGCACGGCACGGCGCCACGTCTCTTCGGCAAGAACGTCGCGAATCCGATGGCGATGATCTTCGCGATCGCCGCGCTTCTGGGGCACGTGCGCGACGCGCGGGCGGCGAACGCGTCGCGCGCGATCTACGAATCCGTCTTCGAAACCGTCCATTCGGGTATCGCCACGAGCGACCTCGGCGGCCATTCGTTAACCACCGAAGTTACCGACAGCGTTATCGCCAAGGTACGCTCGAAGCTCGACGTCTGGGCGACGATCTAAAGCGTATCGGCACGGCCGAACTAAGAATCCGGCAAAAGAGAGCTCGACGCGGCGGATAACGCGGCAATGAGTCGCGCGCCATCCGGTGTGCCGAGCCCGGTGCATGCGTCCCAGCCGCTCTTAGCCGTATAGGCGCCGTTGGAACCGCTCGTGACGTCGTTGAAGGTCGCGGGATTCGCGTATAACGCCGGGTTCAGGAAGCCGAGCTTTTTGCCGGCCTGCTGATTGCCGAGAGCCGTCAAGGCCGCCCACAACGGTGCGACCGCGCTCGTACCGCCGACGACGACGTTCTCGCCGTCGACGCGCGTTTGATAGCCCGTTTGCGGATCGGCGTCGCCCGCGACGTCCGGTACGCCGCGACCGACCCGCGCGTTCGCGTTTACCGATGGCGGAACGCCGGCCGACGTCTGATACGACGGCAATGCAAAGACGTCGCTAACGCCGCCGCCCGTCGCTCCGCCGCTCGTGCCGTCGTTCCAAACGCTCTCGCTCTTGCTCGAGCCGGAGAGCGTCAGGTGCGTACCGCCGCACGCGGTGACATTGGGACTCGACGCCGGAAAATCGACGTGCGCCGCGCCGTCGGTCACGCCGTCGCTCGAGCCGTTATCACCCGCAGCCACGAACACGGAGACGCCGAGCGTTACCGCATCCGCGAACGCCGCATCGAAATTCGTTAACGCCTGTTGCGTCCACGTGGATTCCGGGCCGCCCCAGCTAATCGACACGATGCTCGGAGCGTTCGTCGTATCGTGCACGGCCGTCGTGATCGCATCGAGAAACCCGCGATCGGTATTGGGCGCGAAGTATACGATGATCGCGGCGCCGGGCGCGATCGCGCCGACCACTTCGATATCGAGCATAACTTCGCCATCGGCACTATTCGGGTTGCCGGCCGGAGCGGTGCTCGCTCCGTCGACGGCGCCGCTCGCGACTTTGGGCGATTTGACGCCGAGCGAGGCGAAATAGGTATCGAGGTCGCTCTGCACGTAGCCGCCGCCGAGCTCGATGAGGGCGACCGTTTGGCCCGACCCGTCGCTCCCCTGTGGAAAATCGTACGCCCGCGCTACCTGCACCGGCGTATAACTCACAGTGCCCGCAGCCGCGGGACGTACGCTGCGGAAATGCGGACGGGCTTGCGGGCGACTATCGATGCCGAACACGCCGATCACGATACCGTCTAGAGCCGCAGGTATGGTGAGCGCGCCGACGCGCGCGCGATAGCTCGCCCCGTCTGCTTCTAAACAGCGCACTTGCGCGCCGAACGCGGTTTCGACCGTCCCGAGCGTTCCGCTCGCAAACACACTGCGGCGAGCGAGGTCGCTTCCCGTTACGTCGAGCCCGGCTTCACGAATGAAACTCGATACGGTGGCGATGTCGGCGGGATCTGCGCCGAACGCCGCCGCAAAATCGGCGCGTTCGATAAAGAGGCGCTGCCCCGGCGGCGCGCCGGACACGGAATTCGCGGCGCCGACGCTCGAGTGCACCGGTCGCAGGATTACGGTAACGTCGATGCGCTCTTCGCGATCGACCTCGCGCGTCGTAGCGTCGCTCGGGAGCGCCGGGCGTTCGCTGCCGGCGAGATTGACGCGAGGTTCGGAAGGTGACGCTTGCATGAAGACCTCTGTAGCGTAGTTGCAGCGATTCGATCCCGAGATTTAGCGAGCGCGGCATCGAATCATCGTTCGAGCGATCGTAGCTTGCGAAAGTGCCAGCTCCCTGGCATTCTCGCCACGTCGACGCGAACCGGAATCGAGCGAAACCCGCGTATTATCCTCGCGGCGAACGTCGTCCGCTGCATCCGTCCCGCGAATCGTTCGAGCTTCTTTACTCTCTCGCGAACCGCTAACGTTCTCAAATCGGTCACAAACGTAGTAGCATCCTATTTGCGAACGCTCCCGGGCGTCGCGAAAGTGAGACGGTATATGCGACTACTCCTTCGAGCACTGGCAATTTTTGCGTTGCTCCTCCCCGTTTCGAACGCTGCGGCCGGCGCCGCCACGACTCGATCGTTCGCACGAGAAACGGCTCCACGGCGCACGACGCTTCTGGAATACGTACGTGCCCGTGCTGTCACCGTTGGTTCGTTCGAAAAGGCCAAGGCACGAGTCGCCTCGATTCCCCGCGCGGTTATCCTGCCTGAGGCGGCGGCTTTCTCGGTTAACCACAATTCGGATGCGTATTTACTTTACGTCTCGACCGTTACGCCCGAAGGTGCCGGTTCGGTTAATATCTATCCGGGTTGGGTTCATAGCTCGAATCCGCCGCTCGTCGGAAAGATTAGCGGGCTCGATACGCCGAGTTCGCTCGCGATCGATCGCTTCGGCACGCTCTACATTTGCCAAACCGACGTGAACGCGCCCGTACTCGTGTTCCCCTTCGGCGCACGCGAACCGGCACGCAAACTCGAAACGGAAGGCACGCTTCCGGTCGCCGTCACCGTCGCGCCGGACGGCACCGTTTATGTCTCGACCGCGCAATACGGTAATCTCGGCGCACGCATCTTAACGTATCCCCCAGGTGCGACGAAACCCGCAATCCATGTCGCCGGACTCGCGGGCGACGCGGTCGCTTCGTTGCGAAGCGACGAGCGCGGCAACGTCTTTTTCGCAGCCGATTTCATCGACTCTCCCGGGTACGTCGGCGAACTCGCCCCGCGAGCGATCCATCATATCGTAAACTTCGGTAACGATTCGCAGGTGTCGAGCATCGAACTCGACGCGCTCGGCAACGTGCTCGCTTTAGGCGGCGCGGGCGCCCTCACCGTCTATAATCACGCTTCAGGGGCGGCGCTCGAAACCTTGAGCGTTCCGGAATTCCAAAGCCTTTCGTTCAGCCAAACCTTTCACGCGTTCTACGCGGCGAGCGGCACGATAACGAAATACGCTTATCCGAGCGGCAACCGTCTGGGCACGATCGCGTCACTCGCCGCGGACAACACGTTCGGAATCGCAACGTTTCCAAGAGCGCCATACGCGCTCGGACATTAGCGCGCATCCCTACTTAGACGAGCGCGGGCCGCGCGAGATGGTACTCGGAGCGGCGCTGATAGTCGCGTGCGATTTGGGTGAGCTTCGCCTCGGCGAACGGGTGGGCGAGTAACGAACAACTCGTCGGCAATCCATCGTTACCGAAACCGTTCGGGAAACAGATCGCGGGCCAGCCGGTCGCGTTTCCCGCGGAGATCAGGTCGACCGCGCCCGGATAACTCGTATATGCCTTATCGAACGGCGTTCCGATCGGATAGGCGACCGTAGAAATCGTCGGCGCGACGATCGCATCATAACCTGCGAACGTCTTCGCAAACGCCTCGATCATGCGAACGCGTTGCCGTTGCGCGTCGATGTAATCGACGGCGAGCGTCGCATACGCGACGTATCCGCCCGTACGATCGGAGGCCGCGCGCAACTCGCGCGCCTTGCCGCTTTCGATAAGCTCGCGAAACGCAGCCGCCCCTTCGGCGTTGACGATCGCGCCGACCGCGCTACCATAAGGCAGGTCCGGCAACGCGACCTCCCGCTCGATATCGCAGAACGTCGCGAGCAGCGTAACGGACTTCTCGAAATTCGCTTTGACGGCGGGCATCGTCTTGCGCGTCGCATCCTTAATTACGGCGATTCGCGGGCGCCCGCGCAGGGCGCGGAAGGGGCGATCGACGGCGGTCGAGTCGTGCGGATCGCCGCCTGCGATCGCGCGGAGAACGGTATCGGTCGTGCTCGCCGAGCGTGCGAGGGGCCCTAATTTATCGAGCGTCCATGCGAGCGCCATCGCACCGTGCCGGCTAACGCGGCCGTACGTCGGGCGTAAACCCGTCACGCCGCAACTCGAAGACGGAAAGAGAATAGAGCCCGAGGTTTCCGACCCGATCGCGAACGGCACGAGGCCGGCCGCGACGGCCGCGGCCGACCCGCTCGACGATCCGCCGCTCCAGAAATTTCGATTCCACGGCGTGCGGCCGGGCCCGGTAAACGAAGCGTCCGCATCGTTATATCCGAAGCCGCCTGCGAGTTCGACCATCGCGAGTTTTGCGAGCAATACGGCGCCCGCTTCGCCGAGTCGCTTTACCACCGTTGCATCTTCGTCGAAGACTTGCCGGCGATAAGGCTCGGCGCCCCACGTGGTCGGGGCGCCGCGTGCCGCGAGCAGATCTTTGACGCCGTAGGGGATGCCGTGGAGCGGTCCGCGCACGTCGTTCGCCGCGCGTTCCCGATCGGCGCGCTTCGCTTCCGCACGCGCGCGCTCGTGCACGATCGTTACGACGGCGTTGTACGCGGGCCCGTAGCGTTCGAGCCGGTCGAGGAAAGCGTTCGTCAGTTCTAGCGACGAAAGCGTCTTCTTCGAGAGTAGCCGCTGCAACGTCGAGACGTCGGCGAACGCGAGATCGCTCGGCGTCACCGCAGCGGAACCACGAAGATGGTGACCGGCTCTTCGCCGTTACGCAGCGGCCTGCGTTTCGTGCGTAGCGCGGCCGCCGCAGTCGTCGCATCGTCGATGCCCCGCGCGATCGTCTCGAGGTCCGTAGCGGCGAGCTTGGGATCGAAACGGCGCATCGTTGCGGCGACCGCTTGCGCGGCCTCGCTCGGCGGCTTGATCGCAGTCGTCGCGGCAGCTGCAGCCGAGCGGTCGGCGCCCCGCGCGAGTGCCGCCGCCACGCCCGCGGCGCCGGAAGCGATAAGAAACGCACGACGATTTTTCACGACCCAAGTATTGATTCGCGGCGCGTCGATTCCGCTTACGCTTACTCGCACGGTAGAGTCGGCACGCGAAAGATTTCGTCGCTTGGAGAGCCCGCAAAGGGACCCGCCGTAGCGGTTCGAAGCGCATTTCTATCACAAATACGCCGCGGCGCGAATGCGTCGCAGCCAACTACGAGGATTTCAGCGTGACCAGATCTTTACGACGTTCGTTCGCAGCCACGTTACTATTCGCAGCCTGCAGTTTCGGAGCAGCGGCGCTTGCCGGAACGACCGGCGGCCTTAACGGTGTCCTCACCGACGCCGATACGAACGCCCCGCTCGGCGACGCGAAGATCACGGCGACGAGTCCCTCACAAACCGCGACGGTGACGACCGATGGCGGCGGACACTACGCATTTCCGAATCTCGCGCCCGACACGTATACCTTATCCACGAGCAAAGCGGGTTACGAAGAGTCGTCGACGACCGGTGTCGAAGTTAATTCCGATCAGCAATTAACCGTTAATCTTACCGAGCCGAAAGCCGTGCAGAAGGTCGTACCCTAGGGCGCTGCCGCCACCGTCAAGCGGCGATCAACGCGACGCCGGCGGCGGCGAAACCGACACCGATCCACTGCAGCCGCGATAACGTCTCATTCAAAAAGACGCGTGCGAGAAAGACCGTGCTGCCGGGATAAAGCGCCGTCAGCACGGCAACGACGGCGAGCATGCCGTAACGCGCCGAGAGAACGTAGAGGACGTTCGCGCCCATGTCCAGGGCTCCGGCGACGAAGATCATCGGAAGAGAACCCGGCGCCGGCCGTAACGATTGACGGCGTACGCCCGCGTAAGCGACGAGTAGCGCGATCGACGTGACGCGAGCGGTCGCCACGCGAGCGAGGCCGGCGTCCGGGTGGCCGAGCGCGAGCGTCACGAACAGTGCGCCGATGCCGACGCCGGAAACGAGCGCGAGCATGAGCCCGGGCTCGGAAAGCGAGATCCGCTTCGTCTCGGCGTTTGCCGACACGAACGCGACGGCGAAGAAGGCACATGCGACCCCCGCGAGTTCGAGCGGTGCCGGACGTTCCCCGAGTACGATACCGACGATGACGGGAATCGTCGCGCCGACGACGGCCGTAATCGGCGAGATGACGCCCATGCGCCCGATGGTCAGCGCCGCGTAAAGTGCGCTAATTGCGATTGCGCCCGCAACGCCGGCGGCGAGACCGAAGGCGACGTCGCTTGCGTAGAATCGGCCCGGAGCGAAGAGCCACGCGATGCCGAGCACCGCGATGCCGGCAATTTGCGATAGAACGACGACGGTGACGGCGGCGGTTCTACGGCTAGCAAGGCCACCCATGAAGTCGGCGGCACCGTAAGCGAGAGCCGCCATGAGTGCGAGGAAGATCGCCATCGTTCAGCGGCCCGTCGGATCCAGCGCGTCGCGCAACCCGTCACCGAGTAGGTTGAAGCCGAGCACGAGCGCCGTAATCGAAAGCCCGGGGAAGATCAGCGCCCAGGGCGCGGCGAGCCAGTAATCGCGTGCGTCGTTTAGCATCGCACCCCACTCGGGCGCGGGCGGCCGCGCGCCGAGCCCGAGATACGAAAGGCCGGCCGCCTCGAGTTCGGCCGTCGCGATGCCGAGCGTCGCTTGCACGAGCAACGGCGCGAGAATATTCGGTAGAATGTGGCGCGCGAGTACGGTGAACGTGCGCGAACCGATCGCGCGCGCGGCTTCGACGTATTCGAGCCCAGACACCGAAAGGACCGACGACCGCGCGAGCCGCGCGTACTGCGGAATGTAGACGATACCGATCGCGATCATCAAATTGCGAATGCTCGGACCGAGAATCGTCGTAATAGCGATCGCGAGAATAATCGACGGAAACGCGAGCATCACGTCCATCGCACCCATCAGTATCGAATCCGTCGTGCCGCGCGCATACCCGGCGACCGTGCCGATTGCGGTTCCAACCACGATCGCGATGCCGACCGCGATGAAGCCGATGCTGATCGACGTGCGCGCGCCGTACAGGATGCGGGCGAAGACATCGCGACCGAGCTTATCCGTGCCCATCAAATGCGCCGGACTCGGCGGAATCGCTTGCTGCGCGAAGTTTTGCGCGAGCGGATCGGCGTGAGCGAGCAGGGGCGCGAGCAGCGCCGCGAGTGCGATGAGGACGACGACGACCGCGCCGATGAGGGCGCCGGGCGTACGCCGCAAGCGCCGCCAAACGTCTTGGAGAAAGCCGCGAGACGCGCCGAAGTCGGCCTCCGTCGTACCGCTTACCTCAGCCACGACGTACACGACGGGCGCCTGTTTTCGACCATTACCAGGCGCGTTTCGCGCGCGCCCCGTGGCGGCCTACGCTAAGGCGCGCTTCGAGGGTCGAGAAAACGATCGGCCGCGAATAGCACGTCCGGGATTGCGGCGAAAGAAAACGTATCGCCGTAGCCGAGTTCGCGACTATCGCCGTAGCCGAGGTCGTTCGGTTTTCCGAATAACGTCACACGGTTGTGCTTGAGATCCACGAGCAAGTACTGGTTTACGCGTTCCGCACCGTACATGCGCAGCTTGCGGCCACGATCGAAGGAAGCCGACGTATTGGAAACCTCAACGAACGCGAAGATCTCGTCGAGAGTGGGCCGCGCGCCGCGCGCTTCGTAGCCGACGCGAGCGAGTATTGCAAAATCGGGCTGCGGTTCGTTGCGGCGCCCGAGCGGAAAGGACCCCTGCGGGACGACGAGCGCACGAGCCCCGAGCATCGTAACGAAGTATTCGGTTAACGTTGCGTGCCGCTCCCAGTGGCGCAAACCGAGCGGTGCCATTTCGACCAGCTCGCCATCGATGAGCTCGACGCGTTCGTCCGGCGCGAAGATGCCGGCATCGGCCATGCGGTGGTAATCGTCGACGGTGATGTCGCGGCGTTTGTATTCGAGTGACATATCAGTCACTGGATCATCCTCCATCCTCATTACCAAGCCGTCTCCATGAGATTGCAAATCTTACCACGCTCGACCCCCGCGCCGGAGACGTGCATCTTCGAGTGCAGATGTGGTGAGGAACTTCTCGGATGGGTAGCGCTCGTTCGAGCCGATCCCGCACGCGAGAATTTTATTGCCCGAACGGGTGATGCTTTCGCCTCGCCTGCTTGCTACTATGCAAGCTAAGCTCCCCTAAGCGCGATTCGACACGTCCGCATGAGGCGGAGCTCCCCCGGACTCCGGGCAACTTAACGTCGGCGTTAAACTTCCATTACGACCGGAATGACGATCGGCTTACGTCGCGTCTTCTCGTAAACGGCTTTGGCTAAACCTTGCCGGATGTGCTCTTTCACCGTATGCGTATCGCGGATGCCCTCAGCGGAACAGCCGTTGAGAATATCGCTGACTTTACGGCCGAGCTCTTCCATAACGCCCCCCGAATCCGGCAGATAAAACACGCCACGCGAGATGAGATCGGGGCCCGCCACGACGCGCGCTTCGCCCGCATCGACGGTGACGACGACCATCATGATACCGTCGGCGGAGAGGTGCTTGCGATCGCGCAGCACCGCTTCTCCGATGTCACCGACGCCGCTGCCGTCGACCATCACGTTGCCGCCGTAGGTCTTGCCGACTTTCTCGGCTCCGGTCGCCGTAAATTGCACGACGTCGCCGTTCTCGATAACGTGGCAATTCTCCGGATCGACGCCAGTCCGCTGTGCGAGCCCCGCGTGCGTGACGAGCATGCGGTATTCGCCGTGAATCGGAATAAAGTGCTTGGGGCGCACGAGATTGAGCATCAGCAGTAATTCTTCTTGCGACGCATGCCCGGAAACGTGCGCCGTGCCCCGCTGCGTTCCGTGAACGACGGTCGCTCCGAGCCGGTAGAGATTGTTAATCGTCTTCGAGACGCTCTTCTCGTTACCGGGGATCGGGGTCGCGCTGATGACGACCGTGTCGCCCGCGACGATGCGCATGCGCGGATGATCGCGCACGGCGAGCCGCGAGAGCGCCGACATCGGCTCGCCTTGCGAACCCGTCGTGATGATGACGACTTCGCTCGGCGGATATTGGTCGACCTGATCGAGCCGGATCATGCGTTCGAGCGGCAACTTCAAATAGCCGAGTTCGGATGAAAACTTCACCACGTTCTCGAGAGACCGCCCGAGCAGCGCGATCCGCCGATTAAAGAGAATCGCTTGATCGATCACCTGCTGCACGCGCGGCACGTTCGAAGCGAACGACGTGACGATGATGCGGCCGGGCGCGCGCGCGAAGATGTTCGCGAACGCCTCGCCGACGACGCGTTCGGAAGGAGTGTAGCCCGGCCGTTCGGCGTTCGTCGAATCCGACAGCATGCACAGCACGCCTTCGTCACCGATGCCGGCAATCGCGGCGAAATCGGCGGGTTTACCGTCGATCGGCGTTTGATCGAATTTGAAATCGCCCGTATGGAAGAGCGTTCCGACTTCCGTCGTAATTGCGAGCGCGCAACAACCGGCGAGACTATGGTTGATGTGGACGAACTCGGTTTCGATCCCGCCGTAGCGGACGCAATCGCCCGGCTGCACCGAAACGAATTTCTTATCGCTGAATTTCTGATCGCGCATCTTCGCTCTAATTAACGCGAGCGTGAGCGGCGTACCGACCACCGGCAGATCGGGAAACTCGCGCAAGAGATACGGAATACCGCCGATGTGATCTTCGTGACCGTGCGTGACGAGCAGCGCCCGGAATTTATCTCGATGTTCGCGCAGATACGAAAAATCGTTAATCACGACATCGACCCCGAGCATGGTGTCGTCGGGAAACATCAAGCCGCAATCGACGGCCACGAGATCGTCTTGCGTCTCGATGACCGTCATGTTGCGACCGATCTCGCCGCAGCCGCCGAGCGGGATGACGCGCACGTATGGCCCCGAGGGCGGCGGTGCGACCACGAGCGGTGCGATGGCCGGAGCCCGGCCGTTACGGTGATCCAAAAGTGCTCTTTCCAACTTGCCGGGACGTAACCGCGGCGTGATAGCGCCTCTCGGGAGGCTACTTATGCTTTCGCCTCTCGGGGAGGCTCACTATGATTATCGGCGCTTGCATGACGCTCGCCGTTCTCGGCTCTAAGACGCCGCCGGTTCGTCCGGCACATCAACTTTCGAAGCGCCCGGCGGCGAAGGTCCTGCGGCTTCCTCCCGATTCCAGCGACTTATACTCGCTGCGAGCCAGGAGACGCTTCGCAAGCTACCTGCGCCTTCGGCTTCTCGAATTACGCGAGGCGAACCTTGAACGGGCGGCCGCAGTCATCGAGCGTCGCCTTCCGTTCGCCTCACTCGTCGGCGGCAGCGAGGCTACGGAGCCTCGGACGGTGCGAGGCATTCCGCAGCCGTAGGCGCGAAA
>CAXTIY010000014.1:0-20810 GCA_964244215.1 uncultured bacterium | reverse complement strand
ATAACTTTGAGCGAAATACGCGCGCAACGTCGCCCGTTCGCCGCACGCGACGCAGCGCGTTTCGCCGGCCTCGAGCGGACGCGTGTTACGCGTCGTCGCGCTCGTCTCGACTTTCACGGTCGCTTCGCACGCCGGCCGGCCGCACCACGGGATATCGATCATCCCGCCGCGCTCGCGGCAGAGGCGATAGAACTCCTCGCGATCGTTCGTCGCGATCGTGTGGCCGTGCAGAAACTCGCGCGCTTGGGCGAGCAGACTCCCTTGAATCTCGACGAGCAACTCCGGGACCCGCGCCGCAACCTCGGCGAGCGGCACGGTGACTTTCCCGCCCGTTTCGCCCTTCGCTTTATCGCGCCGCACGAGCGTCGCGACGCCGGCCTCCAAATCTTTCGCACCGAGCTCGATACGCACGGGGACACCGCGCATTTCCCAATCCGCAAATTTGTTGCCGGGCCGTAGATCTCGCTCGTCGAGCTTAACGCGTAAACCGGCCGCCGCGAGAATGTTTTTGAGATCGCGCGCGGCGTTGGTAACGACGTCGCTCTCGCCGCGTAAAATCGGCACGATAACGGCTTCGATCGGCGCCATTTTCGGCGGAAAACGAAGGCCGCGATCGTCGCCGTGCACCATGATCAGCGCGCCGAGCATACGCCAGGACATGCCCCACGACGTCGTCCACGCATGCTGAACCGTCTGATCTTCGGCCGCATACGTAATGTCGTACGCCCGCGCAAAGTTTTGGCCGAGTTCGTGCGAGGTTGCGGCCTGCAACGCACGGCCGTCCGGCATCAACGCTTCGATGGAAAACGTATGCTCCGCACCCGCGAAGCGTTCGGAAGACGACTTCTCACCCGCATAGACCGGTACGGCTGCGATGTTTTCGGCGAATTCACGATAGATCTCGAGCATCTGCCGTACTTCGCTTGCGGCTTCTTCCTCGGTCGCGTGCGCGGTATGGCCTTCTTGCCATAAAAATTCGGCCGTTCGCAAAAACGGGCGCGTCCGTTTTTCCCAACGCATGACGTTGACCCACTGATTGATCAGAATCGGCAGATCGCGATAGGACTGAATCCATTCGGCGTACATCGTGCCGACGATGACTTCCGACGTGGGCCGAATCGCGAGACGCTCCGCGAGGCGCTCGTTCCCGCCGTGCGTGACCCACGCGACTTCCGGTGCGAAGCCTTCCACGTGCTCGGCTTCTCGCGTCAGCAGACTTTCCGGAATTAAAAGCGGAAAATAGGCGTTCTCGTGACCCGTCGCTTTGAAGCGTGCGTCGAGTTCCGCTTGGAGCCGTTCCCACAATCCGTACCCGTACGGGCGGAGCACGATGCAGCCGCGAACCGGCGCGAGCGATACGAGTTCCGCTTTATAGCATACGGCTTGGTACCACTCGGAAAGATCGGCGCTTTTCGGCGGAATCTCTTTAACGAGCGGCGTTTTTTCGGGCGCAGCATCGGTCATCACAAGCCCGGAGCCTTCGGCTGCCGGGCTCCCAGTCCTCGGCCGCGAAGACGGCATGGTGCCGAAACTCACGCGCATCTACACTCGCACGGGCGACGACGGAACGACGGGCCTCGTCGGCGGTCAACGCGTCAAAAAGAATGCTTCACGCATCGAAGCGTACGGCACGATCGACGAACTCTCGAGCGTTATCGGCCTCGTCCGTACCGCACTCGCCGAGATCGTCCTTGCGCCGCCTGCCGATCGGCCGCGTGCGCTCTCGGTAGCGCGCGACCTCGACGCGTGGCTGGCATGGACGCAGGATGCGCTCTTCAATCTCGGTAGCGATCTCGCAACGCTGCCGCAAGACCGCTGGCCCGGTATGCCGCTCATCGACCCCGAAGACGCACGCGCCTTGGAACGTGCGATCGATCTCGCGCAGCAAGATCTCGAACCGCTCGCCAATTTCATTCATCCGGGCGGCTCGCGAGCGGGCGCGTTCTTGCATCAAGCGCGCACGATCTCGCGCCGCGCCGAACGCTTGCTCGTGGCGTTACGCGATAACGAGCCGATTTCATCCGACGTGATGCGCTACGTCAACAGACTCTCGGATGCCCTATTCGTATGGTCCCGTTGGATCAATGCGGCCACGGGCGACCCCGAGAATTTGTGGAACGCGAAGACCGCGCCGCCCGGCTAACGATGTAACAAACGTCGAGCCCCATCGGTCTGACCGCGATAGGCACGCGGACCGCCATCGCGAAGCGCCGGACATGGCTTCACGCAAGACGCCTTTGCTACGGCGTCTTTTCTCTACGACGTCCATCGATGCGATGCGCGACGCGAATCGAAAACCGTCGGGGCTACGGCGCGTTCTGCGCGCGCGCGATCTTATCGCGGTCGGCCTCGGAACGATGATCGGCGGCGGCATCTTCACGACGATCGGTCCGGGCGTGAAGCTCGCGGGTCCCGCCATCATCATCGCATTCGTCTTCGCGGGCACCGCATCGTTTTTCGCGGCACTCTGCTATGCGGAACTCGGCGCGATGGTACCGATCGCCGGCAGCGCGTACACCTATGCGTATGCGACGCTCGGACAGATCGTCGCCTGGATCATCGGCTTCGCACTCCTCTTCGAATACGGGATCAGCGCCGCGCCCGTCGCGCAGCAATTCTCGTCGGCGTTGCAGGGGGCGCTGCGTGCCCTCGGCATCAACTTGCCGCACTGGGCGCAAACTTCGCACTTCATAATCGGCGGCGCGTGGTGGGACGTCACACGCTGGGATCCGCTGCATTCGCAGTACGATATCGTCGGCGCGATATTCGTACTCGTCCTATCGCTTCTGCTTTCGCTCGGCATCAAGGAAACGGCGATGACGAATAACGTCTTCGTCGTGCTCAAAATCGCGGCGCTCGCGGTGTTCGTCATCGCCGGAATCTCGCTGTTTCACCCGGCGAATCTCGTGCCGTTCGTGCCGCTCGGCTGGGGTTCGCTCACGCCCTTCAGCGGCGGCGGCGGGCAAGGCATCATTCCGGCGGCGGCGCTCGTCTTCTTCTCGTACATCGGCTTCGATACGGCCACGACGACGGCTGAGGAATGCCGCAATCCGCAACGCGACGTGCCCGTCGGCGTGCTCGGTGCGCTCGCAATCGGTACGGTCATCTACTGCATCGTTGCGGTCGTGCTCGTCGGCATCGTACCGTGGCGGCTCGTCGACGAAAACGCGGCTCTGGCGAGCGCGATCGCGCCGTTACATAACCCGTTCGTGAACTGGACGATTACGATGGGCGTCATCGCGGGCACGACAAGCGTCGCGCTCTCATCGTTGCTCGGGCAGACGCGCATCTTCTACGTGATGTCGCGCGACCGCATGCTGCCGCCCTTCGTTTCGCGCATCCATCCGCGCTTCAAGACGCCGATGCTGATGACCATGATCACGGGCTGCGGCGTCGCGCTGCTTACGCTCATCGTTCCGCTGACGCAATTGCTCAATCTCGTCAACATCGGCACGCTCTCGGCGTTCATCGTCGTCTGCGCGGGCGTTATCTGGCTGCGTTACAAGCGTCCGGATATTCCGCGGCCGTTTCGCTCGCCGTTCGTCCCCGTCTTCCCGATTATCGGCATCGTGCTCTCGCTCGTGCTGATCGTCTTCGGGCTCAGCCGCGACACGCTTATCTGGTTTCTCGCGTCGCTCTCGATCGGGCTCGTGATCTATTTCGCGTACGGATTCCGCAAATCGCGTCCCGACCTCGCCGATCTGTAAGCCGAAGTTACGGCGTATCGCCGCTCGGGCCCGGGTCGTCGGCACCCGTGGTCATCACGTCGATATTCGCGCGCGCCGGTTCGTAACGAACCTTCGTCCGAAACGTACTCGCGACGGTCGAAAGCGCGACCATCGTACGTCCGCGAATCGAAAACGGGGCCGCTTTTAAAGTTAATTTGCGGCCGTTGAACGTCGCTTGGCGGTCGCCGACGTGCAAGCGCAACGTATCGTTCGCACGCACGAGTTCGACCGTTCCGGTCTTGGGATCGTAGCTCGTTTCCGCACCGAACGATTGCGCGACGATGCGTAGCGGAACGTAAGCACCCTTCGCGGTCGTCACGGGCGGCACGTCGGATACCATACGTTCGCCGTCGATGCGGAGCGCTGCCGGATGCGATAGCGCGGAAAGCGCCGCGGCAGACGCCGCCAAGACCGTCGTGACGACGATGCTGCGGGCGCCGGGCGCGCGGAACGTGCCGCTAAGAAACGGGCGCGAGATCTTTTCCATAGACCGTTTCGTGAATGAAGTCAGGATAGAGATCGACGATAACTTTTTCGATTTCGGCCTTGAGCGCACCGAGAAGTTCCGCTTCGGGGAACGTTCCGACGAGCTCGCCCTTGCGATAGATCGCGCCCTTGCCTTTGCCGCCCGCCACACCGACGTCCGCCATCTTGCTCTCGCCCGGACCGTTGACCACGCAGCCCATGACGGCGACCTTGACCGGTGCTTCGTATTGCTTTGCGATCGCTTCGACCGAGCGCGCCAGGTCGACGACTTCGATTTCCGCACGTCCGCACGAGGGGCAGGCCGTGATGTCGAAGCCTTTTTCGCGAATGCCGAGGGCTTTGAGAATGCCCCAACAGACCGGCACTTCTTCGACGGGATCGGCTGCGAGCGAGCAACGCAACGTATCGCCGATGCCTTCCCACAGCAGTACGCCGAGACCAATCGCGGATTTGATCGTGCCTTCGCGCGGCAGACCGGCTTCCGTAATTCCCAGATGCAACGCGTACGGCGTGCCGCGTTCGGCGAGCATCTTATCGGCTAAACGGTACGCGTAAATCGTCGTCGCGACATCGTGCGCTTTGAGCGAGATGACGATATCGGTATGACCGAGCTCTTCCAGAATCTCGACGTGCCGCAGCGCCGAACGAACCATGCCCTCCGGCGTGTGCCCGTACAGCTTCTCGAGATCGTGCGCGAGCGAACCCATGTTCACGCCGATGCGAATCGGAGTGCCCATGTCTTTGGCGAGTTGCACGACTTCGCGCGTCTTGACGCGATCGGTAATGTTGCCGGGATTGAGACGTAGCTTCGCGACGCCGGCTTCGAGCGCCGCGAGCGCCATCTTGTGATCGAAGTGGATATCGGCGACGATCGGCACGGGCGACCGCGCGACGATGCCGGGCATGCCGGCGGCGTCGGGCGCATCTTTCACGGTAACGCGCACGACTTCGCAGCCGGCTGCCGCGAGCCCATAAATCTGTTCGAGCGTTTTATCGACGTCGGCCGTATCGGTCGTCGTCATCGATTGCACGACCACCGGATGATCGCCGCCCATCCAGACCTTTTTCGCTCCACTCGAGAATTTCGATTTGTTCTCGAGCAAAATCGGCTTGGACTCGCGCCGAAGACGGACCACTTAGAAGACTCCCTTGCCGGTAACGATGTTGCTGATGTCGTGGTAGGCCACGAACACCATCAGCGTGATCAGCACGGCGAAACCGGTAACGTGCACGAACGCTTCTTTTTCAGGCTCCACCGGGCGCCCACGTAACATTTCGGCAATAATAAACACCGCTCGACCTCCGTCGAGAGCCGGAAACGGCAACAGGTTCAGCAGGCCGAGCGCCACCGAAATCATGGCCGCGAGATCGAGATACGGCCCCCAGCCGAGATCCTGATACGCCGATGCCGCGCGCTCCATGCCGATGGGCCCCGAAACGCTCGCACCATATTGTGCCGGATGCCGGATCAGTTGGCCGTAGCCGCTGAGCTGGCTCGTGAAGGCGTTTGCGAACTCCTGGCCCGCTACGGGAATCGCCGCGAAGAAACCGACGCGCCGGAACTCGGGGATTCGCACGAACCCGATGCGTCCGACGGTCTTGCTGCCGTCTTTAACCGCTTGCGGCGTGACGGTAACCGTCGAAACCGAACCATGGCGGAGATACTCGATGTGAAGCGGCACGCCGGCCGAGTTCTGTATCTTCGAGACGAGCTTATCGCCACTCGCGTAACGGACGCCGTCGATCGAGATGATCTCGTCGCCGATTTGCAAACCCGCTTTGGCACCAGGCGAACCCGCGGAGAGCGGTCCGATCTTCGTGCTGAACGTGGGTGACGCGATACCGAACGTGATCGCCGCGACGAACAGAATCAAAAACGCGAGAATGAAGTTCGCGATCGGTCCCGCGACGATGATCGCGAGCCGCTGCCATGGCGTTTTGGCTTGGAAGTTATCGCTGCCGGGAACCGCGCCGAACGTCCCGCCACGCAGGCCGGGCGCGCCCGCGCTGAACGCCGCGCGCTTGGGCGGCGACTGCGGCGGCATATCGAGTTTCGGTAAAGTGTCGACCGAGGTGCGCTCAGCGACCGCGACTCGACCGCTCTCCGAGGCGAGCTCCACGTGACCGGGCGCCACGGATTCGCGATACTCGCGCTGCTGCTCGGCCTCGCTCGTTTGGCCGTCTTCACCCTGCATGGCACAGTAGCCGCCGATCGGCAGCAGGTTGAGGCGATAGTTCGTTCCGCTGCGCGGCGAGGTCCACTTCAGCAGCGTCGGCCCGAAGCCGACGGCGAAATCGTTGACCCGCACGCCGTTCCAGCGGGCGACCAGAAAATGCCCGGCCTCGTGCAGTACGACGAGCACGGAGAGCATGAAGAGAAAGACGACGATCTTTCCGACTCCATCGAAGCTCGGGAGGGCGAGGGCTAAAATGGGAGAGAGTGCGATCATCACCTTGTTACCTTACTTCGCTCCGGCCGCCGAACGGGCCTCGACGGCGCTCGTGGCGAGCGCCCGCGCGCGCGCATCCGCGGCGCGGACCGACGCGAGGGTGAGCGCTTCATCGGGGACGCCCTCGAGCGCCGTCGCCACCACTTCGGAAATCGAGCCGAATCTTATCATCCCCCGTACGAACGCATCCACGGCGATTTCGTTTGCGGCCGAGAGCACCGCGGGCGCGATTCCACCCCGTCGCAGCGCGGCGTACGCGAGGCCCAGACACGGAAACCGCTCCGGATCCGGCGGCGTGAAGTCGAGCCGCGCCAGCGTCTCCGCCGGTTTCGCACCGAGCGCTTCGAGCGCCGACGCGTGGGGCCGGTCGCGCAGGCGATCCGGATAAGCGAGCGCGTAGCCGATGGGCAGACGCATATCGGGCGGCGCGATCTGCGCCTTGACGTTGCCGTCGGCGAAAATCACGAACCCGTGCGCGACCGACGTGCGGTGCACGAGCACGTCGACGCGCTCCGCCGGCACGCCGAAGAGACGGCTCGCTTCGATTACCTCGAGGCCCTTGTTCATGAGTGAAGCCGAGTCGACCGTATTTTTCGTGCCCATTTGCCAGGTCGGGTGCCGCAGAGCATCTTCGAGCGAGGCACCCGCGATCGCAGCCCGGTCCCACTCCCAAAACGGACCGCCGGAAGCGGTCAGGACGATCGTCGCGACGCTCTGTGGCGGTTCGCCGACGAGGCACTGGAAGATCGCGCTATGTTCCGAATCGACCGGTACGATCTCGGCGCCCGTGCGCGCGGCGGCCGCCATGAAGAGCTCGCCCGCGGCGACGATTAATTCTTTATTAGCGACGGCGATTCGGATACCGCGCTCCACGGCCGCGAAAACCGCATCGAAGGCGACCGCTCCGTCCGTCGCGGCGACCACGACGTCGGCGTCGCTCTCGGCTGCCACCGCGAGTAGACCCGCGGCGCCGGAAACGACCCGGGTGCTATCCGGTAATGCCGAGCGCAACGTTCTCGCGTCCGCTTCGTTCGCGCACGACACGATGTCCGGTTCGAAGCGCTTCGCCTGTTCGAGAAGGTCTCTGTGGCGCGTCCCCGCCGCGAGCGCTACGACGGTGAAACGCTCCGGGTGCCGTGCGACGACGTCGAGCGTTTGGGTGCCGATGGAACCCGTCGAGCCGAGGATCGCGACCTTCTTCATCGCCCGAACCTTGCACGGTCCCGCGTTACGTCCCTCGCTTATGGATGTGCGATGTGGCCCGTAACATACAGCCCCGCATAGAATGCGATGCCGCCGAACGTATACGAATCGAAGCGGTCGAGAATGCCGCCGTGCCCGGCCATCAGCGTGCCCGCGTCTTTTACGCGCGCGTCGCGTTTGAGCGCGGATTCGAAAATGTCGCCCGTTTGCGCGGCGAAGCTCGTTATCGCGCCGATCAAGGCGCCCTGCCACCACGTAACGTCGAGCAGATGCGCCGCTGCGAGCCACGCACATAACGCCGTCGTCGCGACGAAACCGCCAATCGCGCCCTCCCACGTTTTGCGTGGCGAGATCGACGTAAGCGGCGTGCGGCCGAGCGTCGTTCCCACGAGCATCGCGAAGATATCCGTAAAAGCGATCGCGACGATGCTCTCCGCGGCATACGTGGCACCGTGCACGGGCTGATTGCGCAGCGCGAGAAAATAAGAACCGAGCCAGCCGATGTAGAGCACGCCGAAGATCGTGAAGGCGCTCCGCGCGAGCAGCCCTTGCCGCGAACCGATCAGGGATGCGGCGAACGAGGCGAAAAGCGTACAGGCTAGCAGCGCCTTCTCGTAGGTGTGCTGCAGGCCGAGCGCCGCAAGGACGATGTAGACGGCGACCGCGGCCGCGGCGACCGGGAAGTTAAGCGGTTGATCTTTGAGGGCGGTCAGTCCGGCGAGTTCCCAAAGCGAAATAAGGCAAACGATTAAAAGGACCGCCGTAAACGTCGGTACCGTCGTAATCGATGCGAAGACGATGGCGGCGAGAACGAGACCGCTCGTTATGCGTCGGCCGATCGCCGTCGGTTCACGCGTGGCGCCGGAAGCGGAAGCCGTCACGAACCTCCCGCCGGAGCCGCCGCGACGCGCGTTCGATAGGTCGCAAGCGCCGCCGCAAAGTGTTCGCGGCTGAAGTCGGGCCAGTACGTGTCGGTTAAGTAAAGTTCGGCTCCGGCCAGTTGATAGAGCAGAAAATTAGAGAGCCGCGACTCGCCGCCCGGGCGTATCAGCAAGTCGGGATCCGGCAGACCCGCGGTAAACAGATACGAAGCGATCAATTCTTCATCGATGGTGCCCGGCGCGAGCGTTCCGGCGGCGACGTCGCGTGCGACCTGTGTGACGGCCGCGCGTAACTCCGCCCGCGCGCTGTAATTAACGGCAAGGTTCAGCAGTAAACCATCGTTGCCGGCCGTGCGCGCCATCAGGCCGTCGAGCGCCTCGTACGAAGCGCGCGGCAGCGCCCGGTAATCGCCGATTACTTTGACCCGCACGTTGTTGCGTTGTAATTCGGCGAATTCGTTCGCGGCGAAATACACCGCGAGATCGAGTAAGAGCGAAATTTCGGTCGAGTCCCGCTTCCAGTTTTCGGTAGAGAAACCATAGACGGTCAACATCTCGATGCCGAAATCGCTCGCCGCTCGCGTGATATGACGTAGCGCCACCATGCCGCGTCGATGCCCTTCGGCGACGGGTAGACGGTGGGCTTTCGCCCAGCGCCGATTGCCGTCCATGATGATCGCGACGTGGCGCGGAACACCGGCTTGCACGATCACTCGGGCAACCGCTCGTAACGGTCGTACCCGGCGACGATCTCCGTCGTCGCGCCGCGTTCGGCGATCCGCAAGACGCGTAATTCGCCCACGCCGAGCGCCGCGTAGGGCGGTCGCAGCAGACGCCAAGAGAGCGAACGGCCTGCGAGCCGGGCGCGCGCCTCGGGTTCCGGTAAGAGCACGAGCGACGGCTCGTCGTACGTCTGGTCCAAGAGGTGAATCCTTCGCTCGGGCGCGGAGGCTAGACCTCCATAATCTCTTTCTCTTTTGCCGTCACCAGGCCGTCGACGTCTTTGATGAACTTATCGGTCAACTTCTGCACGCGTTCGCCGGCCCGCTTATTTTCGTCTTCGGTAATGCTTCCGTCTTTAAGCAACGCTTTGACTTCGTCGACCGATTTATGCCGGATCGTTCGCACCCCGACCTTACCGTCCTCGGCTTTCTTGCGAATGATTTTGACGAGATCCTTACGCCTATCTTCGGTAAGCGGAGGGATCGACAGGCGGATGTTCGAGCCGTCGATGTTCGGCGAGAGCCCGAGGTCGCTCGTTTCGATCGCCTTACGAACCGCGCCGACCGTATTTCGATCGAATACCTGGATCTGCAACGACCGCGCATCGGGAGCGCTGACGGAGGCGACCTGTTTGAGCGGAACGCTCGAACCGTATGCCTCGACGTGTATCCGGTCGAGCAACGCGGGCGAAGCACGCCCGGTGCGCACCGATGCGAAATCGTTGCGCGTCGCATCGAGCGCTTTTTGCATGCGCGCTTCGGTTGCTTTAAAGACGTCGTCGATCGCGCTCAACGTATCGCCTCGACCATCGCCGCAAGGCGCGCGGGCGTGCCGACGAGCGTGCCGATCGGCTCTCCGAAGACGGCGCGACGAATGTTTCCCGCAACGTTCATATCGAACACGATGATCGGCATATCGTTATCCATGCACAGCGTAAGAGCGGTATTGTCCATCACTTCTAGGCCGCGTTGCAGCACTTCGAGATAATCGAGTTTTTCGAATCGCGTCGCTTGCAAATCGATCTTGGGATCCGCGGTGTAGATGCCGTCGACCTTGGTCGCCTTGAGAATCGCTTGCGCGCCGATCTCGACCGCGCGTAGCGCCGCCGTCGTGTCGGTCGTGAAGTACGGGTTGCCCGTACCCGCACCGAAGATGACGACGCGGCCCTTCTCGAGATGCCTCATCGCGCGCCGCCGGATATAGGGTTCCGCGATTTGTTGCATCTGGATGGCGGTCTGAACCCGCGAAGCGACGCCGATGCGTTCGAGTGCGTCTTGCAACGCGAGCGCGTTAATCACCGTCGCGAGCATGCCCATGTAATCGGCGTTCGCACGATCCATGCCGGCCGCTTCGTGCGCTTTCCCGCGCCAGATGTTGCCGCCGCCGACGACGACGGCGATCGAAATGCCGAGCCGCGCGACTTCCGCAATTTGCTCGGCCATCCAAGCCGTCGTAACCACGTCGACCGACGCATCATCTCCGGCGAACGCTTCGCCCGAGATCTTTAAGAGGACGCGATCGTAAGAGGCGCCGGCGTTATTCGCCAAGCGCGAACTTCGAATAGCGTCGCACCGCGATCTTCTCACCGAGCACGCCGACGACGGACCCGATCAGTTCTTCGATCGTCTGATCGTCGTTCTTGACGAACGCCTGATCCAGCAGCACGTTCTCCTCGTACCACTTATTGAGCTTGCCTTCGACGATGCGGTCGATCACGTGAGCGGGTTTGCCTTCGGCCGCTTGAGCGAACTCGATACGTAGCGGCGCGAGGACGTCTTCGGGCACGTCCGAGCGAGAGACGTACTTCACCGGCATCGCGGCGATATGCATCGCGACGTCGCGCACGAGTTCGGCGAAGCGCTCGTTGCGCGCGACGAAATCGGTCTCGCAATTGATCTCGACGAGCACGCCGATCTTACCGCCGACGTGAATGTACGAGCCGACCAGGCCTTCTTTCGCCGCACGGTCCGCCTTTTTTGCGACCTTGCTCAAGCCTTGCTCGAGCAGATTTTTCTTCGCCGCGTCGTAATCGCCGCCGGCCCCGAGCAGGGCGGCGCGGCAATCGAGCATTCCGGCTCCCGTCTCTTCGCGCAGGCGCTTGATTTCGTCGGTCGTCGGCTTATATGTCGCTACGGAACTCACGGGAACTCGGCCTCTCTTGGTTATGGGCGCAGCGCGAGCGGCGCCTTCGTCGTTGCGCAGGCGCGAGCCGCGCCTGCCTTGTTGCGAAGGAAAGGCGCCGCTCGCGCGACGCCCGTCCGGATACGTATGGGATGAAGTTCTGGACGGCTAGACCGCCGCCTCCCCAGCGTCGGCTGCGGCAGATTCGGCTTCGGGATCGGGATCGGGAGCGGCTTCCGGGGCCGCCGCGGGAACGGCTTGCGAATACGGGTCGGCGTACGCTTCATCTTCGAAGCGGCTCGATTCGACTTCGGTACGACCTTCGATGATCGCATCCGAGATCTTGGAAACCATCAGTTTGACCGCCCGGATCGCGTCGTCGTTGCCGGGGATCGGATAGTCGATTTCATCGGGATCGCAGTTGGTATCGATCACCGCGATGATCGGAATCTTCAGCTTCTTGGCCTCGAGCACGGCGATGCGCTCTTTCTTCGGATCGACGATGAACACCGCATCGGGTAAGCGGTGCATGTCTTTGATACCGCCGAGAAAGCGTTCGAGCTTCTCCAGCTCATCCGAAAGCCGTGAGACTTCTTTTTTCGGGAGCAGATCAAAGTTGCCCTGAGCCCGCATGCCTTCGAGCTCGCGTAGCCGGGAGATTCGCTTTTGAATTGTCGAAAAATTCGTAAGCGTGCCGCCGAGCCAGCGCTCGTTCACGAAGAAGGTGCCGGCGCGCTCCGCCTCTTCCTTGACCACGTCTTGCGCCTGCTTCTTGGTCCCGACGAAAAGAATGACTTTTCCGTCGCGCGCCATCTGCTTGACGGCCGCGTAGACCTCGCGAAGCATCAAGACCGTCTTGGAGAGGTCGATGATGTAGATGCCGTTGCGCTCTTGGAAGATGAACGGCTTCATCTTGGGATTCCAGCGGCGCGTTTGGTGGCCGAAATGGACGCCCGCTTCGAGCAGAGCCTTCATGGAAATGACCGATGCCATCGGTTGAGAACCTTTCTGCTGGTCTCCACGCCGCGGCAGCCATGCCGGCAAACGTTCTCGGGGACCATCGCAGCCGGCGATCCGTGCCGGCTGAAGTGGGGGTAACCCGTCGATAATACCACGGGCATGCCCGACGGACAACTCGCTACAAGGGTGCGATCGAAACGCCGTCCGTGCCCGGGGCCGCAACGTTGCGCTGAATCTCTTCGTAGACTTCGGCTCGGTGCACGCTCACCTCACGCGGAGCTTCGATACCCAGGCGAACCTGGTCGCGGTCGACGGAAACGATAACGATTCGAATGTCGTCTCCGACGACGATGGCTTGATTCGGCTTCCGGGTCAAGACGAGCATCGACACACCCTCAAACAAAGTTTCTCGCACGGCAAGATTTCGTGGCAATTCGCTCCGCAACCGGCCAGCCCCGCACGAACGAGGGGTCTTTCGGCCTAAGATGGTCCGGACGCGTTCCTAAGCAAATTGTGCGGCGTGCAGCGCGGCGTACGGGCCGCCGCGCGCGAGCAGTTCGCTATGCGTCCCGACTTCGATGACGCGTCCCGCCGCGATATACAAAATCTTGTTCGCGCGGCGAATCGTGGAGAGCCGATGCGCGATGATGAGCGTGGTGCGCCCGGGCAGTAGCCGATCGAGCGCCGCTTCGATGAGCCGTTCGGAATGGCTATCGAGTGCGCTCGTCGCCTCGTCGAGAATGAGAATGCGCGGGTCTCGCAAGACGGCGCGGGCGATCGAAATACGTTGGCGTTGTCCGCCCGAAAGCCGCAGCCCGCGGTCGCCGACCGGCGTTTCGTAGCCGAGCGGCAGACTCGCGACGAACTCGTCGGCGTTCGCTTCCCGGGCGGCCGCTTCGATCGCCTGGCGCGACGCGCCCGGCCTGCCGTACCCGATGTTTTCGGCGATCGAGCCGCTGAAGAGAAGCGGCTCTTGGGGAACGATTGCGATCGCGTCGCGCAACGCCTCGAGCGCGACGTCGCGCAGGTCGAGCCCGTCGAGTAAGATACGCCCGCTTTGCGGTTCGTAGAATCGCGGTACGAGATTGACGATCGTCGTTTTGCCGGCGCCCGAGGGCCCGACGAGCGCCACGATCTCGCCCGCTTCGATCGTCGCGGAGAGATCGTGCAAGGTCGGCGGCCCGTCCGGCTTATAGGCGAACGTTACGCGTTCGAAAGCGATTGCGCCCGCGACGTGCGCCGGCCGAAGCGATCCCGGAGCTTCGCGATCTTCGACCGGCAGATCGAGTATTTCGAAGACGCGCGCGGTACCGATCAAACCTTTTGAAATGTCGCCGACGAACGACGCGAGGCGATTGAGCGGATTGATCGCGAGTACGACGAGCGTCCAAAATTGAAATACTTGGCCGCTCGTCATGCGCCCCACGATCGCTTCGCGCACCGAAAACGCCATGATCGCAAGCAGCGCCGTCGTGATGATCATCGCGACGATCGGAGTTTGCGTCAGGCCGAGCTGCAGCACTTTCATGAAAGCTGCGAAATAGCTTTCGTTGCTGCGCTCGAAGCGCTCGACTTCGTACGATTCGCGGCCGAACGCCTTGACGATGCGTTCCCCTTGCAACACTTCGCTCAGATTAGCGGAAAGGTCGGCGATCGATTCCTGTGCGCGCTTCGTGCTTGCCGAAATCATCCGCGTAAAGGCCGCGACGACGAAATTCACGACCGGCGCGAAAACGAATAAGAAGAGCGCGAGCAGCCAATCGATGTAAAGCATGTAGGCAACCGAGGCGACGAGCGTGACGAGCGTGACGAAGAACTGCGGCAGCGAGATGCTCAGCGCGTCCGTCATCAGCATCAGATCGTTATTGAAGCGCGAGATGAACTCGCCCGGACGCCATTTGTCGAATTCGGCCATCGGCATGCGCATCGTGCGTTCGAATAGCCGCACGCGCAGGCTCGCGATCAAACGTTGTCCGCTCCATGCGGTGAGATAGCCCTGACCGTACGTAGCCGCACTCGAAATCAGATTAACGGCGAAAAGACCCGCCATGACGTACGCGAGCAGCGATACGGGATGAGCCGGATTCTCGACGACGCCGTCGATCACGATCGGGAAGGCTTTGGTGAGCGCGAGCGGTCCGAGCCCGGCGATCACGCCGAGAACGAGGGCGCAAATCAAACGCGGATAGTAGGGCCGCGCTTCGGCAAAGAGGCGGCGTACGACCGCCCGGCGCTGCACTCCGCCGAGGCCGCTCGTCAGGCTCGAAACCTTTCAACGGCCAAGCAAGTAAGTTGCATAGAATCCTCGTTCGCCGGAGATGCTGCCGTGGACTGTTACTTTCACAATGCCGTTCCATCCGTTGCCGTATGTCACGACTGCATGCAGTCGATCTGCGCGACGTGTCGTGACGAACACGGCGTGTGCCCGGGCTGCCGCCTCGAACGGCGTATGAAGGCGGCCGCGGCCCCGCGGCCCGAGCTGCACGGCAACGTCGGCCCTTCGCGGCCGGGCCCGGGTCCCGGCCGCCAGGCTCCGCCGCCGCCGCCGCCGCCCGCCTACACGGCCGTCGCAAACGTGCCGAGTTCCGAGCACGCTCTTGCCAACGTCTCCTTCGAAACGCGCGCGCTACTCGCGCTCGGGTATCCGTTCTGGCCACTCGCAGCGCTCGCGCTGCTCGATTCGAAACGGTCCCCGGCAGTACGGCATCAGGCGCTGCAAGCGCTCGGGCTCAACTTTGGCCTCTTCGGGCTGTGGGTCGGGCTCGGTGCCGTCGCCCAGATTCCGATCCTCGGCTTCTCGGCTTGGCCCCTCTTAGCACTGCTCATGCCGCTCTGGCTCGTGGCGACCATCGTCTACGCGGTTAAGGTGTTCCAAGGCGATGAAGTCCGTGTGCCGCTCGTAACGGATTGGCTCGAAGAGCGGGAAGCGCGCGCGGTTCGCGCCTAAGCGAGCCGTTCCCCGAAACGCGCGTAACGCGTCAAGAACGCGCGCGCGGCGACATCGTGATCGAGTACGGGCGCGGGATAACGCGCATCGTCGTAGAGCGGCAGCGATAGCTGCGCTGCCCCCGTTTCGTCGCGGTACACTTGGTGCTCCGGTACGTTCGCGAGTTCGCTAACGTACCGGCGCACGTAGCTGCCGGTCGGGTCGAGCGCGCGCGCTTGCCGGCGAGGGTTGTAGATACGCGGAAATTGTGCGAGGTCGGCGCCGACGCCCGCGATCCACTGCCAATTACCGGTCGCAAGCGCGTAATCGTCCTCTTCGAGTTCGCGTTCCCAGAGGTCGCGTCCGACGCGCCAATCGACGCCGAGATCGAAACAGAGAAACGATGCGGCGACGAGCCGTACGCGCGGGTGCATCCAACCCGTCGTTCGCAACTGCCGCATACCGGCGTCCACGAGCGCGAAGCCCGTGCGACCCTCGCTCCACGCGGCGAGCGACGCGTGCGACTGAGCGAACGGAAAGCGCCGCATGCGCGCCTGAAGCGGGTCGTCCGGCGACCCTTCGAAGAACCACGCTAATTGTAGAAAGAAATCGCGCTGTGCGATCGAGCGCGTGAAGGCGCGTAGCGAGAAGCGTTCTTCGGCGAGCAGAAACGGATCGCGCGCTCGCGCATCCAGGCGTGCTAAAACGGTGCGCGCGGCGATCGTCCCGAGCGCGAGCGGAGCGGATAGGCGCGCCGTCGGCTCTCCGGCCGGGATTTTGCGCGCGGACGAATACGTGAGGACCGGACCCGCGAGGTAGGCATCGAGCGCCGCAAGCGCGCTCCGCTCCGAATGCGTCTGGTTCCCCGCCGAGCGAGGGTGGCCGAATTCCGACGGTTCGGGAAGCGCTTCGCCCGCGATCGAGGCCGCCGCAAAGGTCGGACGCGTCGGGACGGGCGCTCGAGTCTGCGCCGACCACGCCTCGAAATACGGGGCGAACGACCGATAACCGGAGCCGGCACTATCGCTGCGTGCCGCAGCCGTTTCTTCGGGGTGGACGGCCGGCGCGTCGTGCACGAGCGACGCGCGGAATCCGGCCTCTTCCAAGGCGGATTGCAAGGTTCGCTGACGCGCCAGGGTTGCCGCATCGTAGGAAATCGCGAGCGTAACGCTCGCCGCCCCGCACTCGCGCGCGAGCCGGAGCGTCGTTGCGACTAGCGGCCCGCGCCGACATACGAGCCGCGTTCCACGCTCCTCGAGAGAGCGCGAAAGCGAAGCGACCGCGCCGCAGTACGCTGCGGCGCGACGCCAGTTACGGCCGAGGTGTGCGACGAAGTCCGGTGTGAGAACGAGCGCCGCTACGACGGGCCCGAAGCGGGTCGCCGCTGCCAGCCCGCCGTGATCTTCGAGCCGGAGATCGCTCTGGCCGAAGAGGTAAAGACTCGGTGCGGTGGACGAGAGCGTCTACAGCGTTTCGACGTACGAGGCAACGTCCGCGACGTCGCTCTCGGAAAGCGGTGCGGGGTAGAGTTTCGGCATTGGCGGCTTCGGATTTTTTATCCAAGCGATGGCCGCGGTGTAATCCTTACGACCTTTTTCACCCTTGAGCGTCGGACCGATTCCGCCGCCGGCTCCCGCCGCGCCGTGACAGCTCGAACAGTTCTGCGTGAAAATCGCCTCGCCGTGTTTGCTGTCGCCCATCGCGGCGGCGCCCGCTTTCGAATCGGTCTTCATCCCCGTGTCGCCGCTATCGGATATCGGACCCGTAGCTTGCGCGGAGGCACCCTGATCGGACGAGCTCTTCGCACATCCGGTAGCGAGAACGGCCGCGACCGCAAAAGTCGCAAAAATCGAGACCAAACGTTTCAAGCGATATCTTACCTTCCGAGAATGCCTGAGGTATTACGTAGATTCTTTCCGCGCTACCAGACCTGCGAAACACGCAGGTCGCTCGTTCGAGGAAGCAAACGTGAAGCCGTAATGTCCAAGCAAAAGACGGATCCGCTGGTGCAGCCTTTCGTGCGCAACTCGGTCTCGCTGCTGACGTGGGCCGAGCGAATCGTCTTCGTTGTCATCGGCATACTGCTCTTCCTCGCGGCACTGGCACTCCTTCGGCAGAGCGTCACGATTCTGTTCGATATGATCGCGGGCGATAAGCCGCCGATCGCATACGGCTCCGCGTTCTTAGACGTTATCCTGCTCGTTCTGATGGTCGTCGAACTCGCTTACACCGTTATCCTGTCGCTGCGCGGCGCGGTGTTGCTCGCCGAACCGTTCTTGATCGTCGGCCTTATCGCCGTCATCCGGCGCATGCTCGTAATCACGGTCGGCGAAACCGGCGCCCGCGCAGGCTCGGTTACGGAAAACGCGACCGAGCTCGCGATCCTTACGGGCATCGTCGTCGTCTTCGTCGGTTCCATCGTCGTCATGCGCAATAGCCCTCGCCGCGACAGCGAAATCGACCGCATCGAACACCTCGAATAGGGTTCGCCTGCGGCAAACCCGCGGATCGGCTTCGCCGATCCGGCGGCCTTCAGCCGCCGATCTCGCTGAACGCGCGCATGCGGCTGCCGGCTTCGCCGAGGCGCAAGTGATGGCGTTCGGGCTTGATCAACATGCCGCCGCGAAAGAGCGCGGCGATGTCGCTTTGCGCGGCTCCGGCGCGCACGGGCCCGCGCATATCGATTTCGTAATCGCCGAAGAGACACAGACGCAACCGGCCGTCGGCGGTTAAGCGAACGCGATTACACGTGTCGCAATAGTCGTGCGAGAGCGGGCTGATGACGCCTACGGCGCCGCGAGAATCGGGCCGCGCGAAATAGCGCGCGGGACCGTTGCCGCCGGGCCCGGCGACGGGTTCCAGCGGCGCCTCGCGCGTCAAGCGTTCGAGGATTTCGTCCGCGGAAACATAGGCGTCGCGTTGCTCGCGTGCGTTCTCGGCGACGGGCATCATTTCGATGAAGCGCACGTACACGGCGCGCTCATGCGCGAACGATGCGAAGTCTGCGATCTCGTCGTCGTTTTGACCGCGCATGACGACGCAATTAATCTTGAGCGGGCCCAGACCCGCGGCGAGTGCCGCGTCGATGCCCGCGAGCACCCGTTCCAGACCCGGCCGGCGCGCGATGCGCTCGAAACGTTCGGGGCGCAAGGTATCGAGCGAGACGTTCACGCGGCGCAAGCCCGCGGCCGCAAGCGGAGCGGCTTGCTCCGCGAGCAGAATGCCGTTGGTCGAAAGCGCGATATCGTCGATGCCCGCAATTGCCGCGATGCGCCCGACGAGCCGCGGCAGATCGCGCCGCACGAGCGGTTCGCCCCCGGTAAGCCGAATGCTGCGCACGCCGACGGATGCCGCGGCCCGCACGATATGCTCGATCTCGTCGAACGTCAGCGTGTCGGCATTGGGGATCCACGGCAGCCCGGCTTCGGGCATGCAATACGTGCAGCGCAGATTACAACGATCGGTGACCGAAACGCGCAAATAATCGATCGGGCGTGCGAAGGCGTCGGCGAGCGGCGACGCTATGCCCAAGCGGCCGATCAGGTCGATCGTATCTAGCGCCATACACTCTCGCTTCGCGCGAACGCGTTATTTCTCATCGAAGACATCGCTCGGCAACGCGACGTTGAGCTCGTAATGCGAGAAATTCGAGACGACGTCCGCTTTGTACGAGGGCAGATCGACGTGCCCACTTTGCTTATCGATGAGGTAATCGTTACCCACGTTCTTGAACGTTTGCTCGAATGCAACGCTGCCGCCGTCGCTATAAATCCACGTGTACGCGCTAATCGTGGCCGTCGTATCGTCGACTTTCACGTCGAGGTGTGCGACACGGCCGCTTTTCTTGGGCACCAGGCGAAACGTCGTCGAACCGCCGGCATCGCCCGCCACGCTCACATCGTAAAGCGTCGGCCAGCGGCTCGGCGGATCGACGTTGGGATAGACTTTCTTAAACTGCGACGCGAGCGACGGAACCGTATCGAAGACCACCGCCTGCCGATCGGGCTGCTTGTAATACGAAACGCCGTCGAGCGAGGGGCTCAAGAAAGGAAACGACTTGAGGGCCACGTCGACATGGACGGTCGCTTTGTACGTGCGCAGATCGCCGTTGAGGGCGAGCATGCGCTTGTAGAGGTCGTTTGCGGTAACGTCCGCGGTCGTCGCTGCAGCCGCCGTCAACCGCAGCGCGAGCGCGAACGTTAGGCCGAGCGAGCCGAAGCGAGCGAAACGTGTCATCGATTATCGAGTCCTCCGGGCTTGCAACGCATCCTGTGGGGCGGTGGTTTCCCACATCTGCCGGGCGGCAGCGATTTCCGCAAGGACCGAGCCGTCGCGCTCGAGGTTTCGGCGGCGCTCGAGGGTGGCGAGCGCTCGGGGCGATCCGATCCGCCCGAGTGCCCAAGCCGCGTGGCCGCGAACGAGCGGATGGGGATCCGCTTCGAGTGCCTGCTCGAGCGCGGGGACGGCGCTGCGATCGAGCGCGTTGCCGAGTGCCAAAGCGGCGTTACGGCGCAAAACCGCCGCGCCGCGCCAGCCCATCGCCGTGCGGCGATACCGGCGTTTATACGCTCCGCTACGTAGCGAGAGCAACCCGAGCAGATCGGGCTCGGCCCCGTCGGCATCGAGCGGCGCGAAAGCCGGCCGTGCGACGGTAGCGGCGCGTTTGGTCGGCGGGCACGCTTCTTGGCACAAGTCGCAGCCCCACACCCAATCGCCGATAAGCGGCCGTAATTCGCGCGGAACCGCGCTCGTGCGCTGCGTCAGATCGGAGATGCAGCGCCCGGCATCGATCGTGTAGTCGCCTCGCAGGGCGCCCGTCGGGCAAACGTCGACGCAGCGCGCGCAGCTACCGCAACTCTTGCGCAGGGGCGGATCGACGGGTAGCGCGAGCGTGGTTACGATCTCGCCGAGAAATGCGAACGAGCCGAGCTCGGGCACGATGAGGTTCGTATGCTTGCCCATCCAGCCGAGGCCGGCTCGTGCGGCGAAGGCTCGCTCGGCGAGCGGCGCCGTATCGCAAGCGATCACGCTTGCGGCACCCGCACCGAGCGCATCGAGCTCACCTGCGATGCGGGTCAGCACCTCGCGCAGGCGGACATGATAATCCGCCGACCACGCGTAATTCGACACGCGCCCGCGGAGCCGGCCGCGGCGCACGGGCGAAGGCGTCGCGTAGCCGAGTGCGATGCAGACGACGCTTTGCGCTCCGGGCAAGAGGGCTTCGGGCGAAGCGGCGCGCGCCGCATAGGCGTCGTCGTAGCCCCACGTCGCGAAGTCTCCCCGCGAGAAGGCCGCGGAAAGGCGCGCGCGCGTCGCTTCATCGGGCCGCGCC
>CAXTIY010000013.1:0-21101 GCA_964244215.1 uncultured bacterium | reverse complement strand
CCCGCCGGGAACGCTCGTGCTGCTGGCGGAGCGACGGCTGCGACGGCGCTCCGCACCCTCGTCGCCACACTCGACGTGCGTTCGGCGGGCGGCGCGCGCACGCTCGCGATCGAGGACGTCCTCACCGCACGTACTTTGTCCGCGCTCGACGCATTAAAGCTCGTCGTACGACATTGCCGGCGCCGACCCCGGCTTAGGAGTTGAAGGCCGATTGCCTCGAACTCATGGAGCGTGTGCGACGCTGATCGCGAAAAACCGGCTAATCATCGACAGTTGCGCAGTCGAATACGCGCGCGCGTTGTTCCGCCGAGACGGCATCATGGAAGAGCCAGTGAACGCGAATACTGCGATCTACGCGCCTCGTTCAACTCAAGCTTCAAAGGAGACCCGGCCGATCGTATAATCGTCGCGACGGCCGCGATTCTCGGCGTTCCGCTCGTAACACGTGACGAACGCAGCCTGTCTTACCTTCGTAACACGAAACTTACGCCGGTGATTGCTTGCTGATTAGCTCGCCCACATGACGCATCGGCTGCCACAACTAGTTAGCCCCAGGATCTTCGCTTCCGCGTAAACGAAGCGAAAGCGTTTCAAATCGTAATGATATCGACGATGCTCGTTAAATTCGCGAAATCTGAGGGATTTCGCGTGTATAGAGGGAGATCTTCGGCAAGGGCGATCGAGGCGATGAGAAGATCCACTGTCCGGGCCCCGCGGGGCTTTCGCCCACCAGCAAGCTCAAGCGCGTAAATTCGCCCATACGCGCGAGCTGCGGAAGCATCGAACGGCAACGCTTCGAACAACGTCTCCATACTCTGCAAGCGGTCTTGGCGCCGAGCCCGTTCGATTGGATCACGCGTAGCATGCGGTCCCGCAGCTAATTCGGCCAGACTTAACGTCGTGATGATGGCTTCTTCTGAAAAGTCGCGAAATCGATTTTCTCAATGTCAACTAGGACAGGTATCGGGGATGCCGCGATGTCGTCCGTTATTCACCAATGGTTGGATCTTGATCGAGGATAGCGTCGATATCGGCAAAGAACTGCTTGGCGTCGATGGACGGCGCGTTTTTGAACGCTTTGACGATTTCATCCCGAGACGTAAACTTTGGGCGCCGGGCCGGCGTCATTTCGGCAACCGCCACGCCGTTTCGAGTGACGAGAAAGTCTCCCCAGCGTCGAGGGCGCGCATGATAGCGCCACTCTCATTGCGCAGCTCACGCTGGGTAATTTTACGTTGCATAGTAGGCACTGTAGCACACGTGCCACGGGACGCATATCCGCTTGAGCGTCGCTAACTGTCCTTGCGGGAAATCGCGCGAGCCGAAACTGGCGTCGCTGCTCGCCCAGGCGCAGGCGGTGTGATCTATCGTAAGACAAGCTCGCTCTATCGCGGCACGCTCTCTGCGCAGCAATCCGGTTTACCGCGCGGGCGTCCCGAGCGACCTGTGCAGGCGGCTATCGATCTCATGGCGCTCGACAATTGTTATGATTGCGAGCTTCATAATATTGGTTCAACGTGTTCCTAAGTCTGAACAGCGTCACCCGTCCGTCCCGAACGAACCGGATCGCTGCTCCGAAAGCTCTCGACAAGCCCCATTGACAAAGTTGGTCGACGCGGCGTAGGATCTTCGAAATACTAGATCTATAGTATTTCGGCTTCCGGAGGATTATGGTATGCCGCGTAAACGCGACGTAACGCTGACGGAGCATGAACTGCGGCTCATGAATCTGCTATGGGAACGACGGCAAGCAACGGTGGCCGACGTCGTCGGCGCTCTCGAACCGCCGCCGCTTGCATATACGACCGTACTTACGACGCTCGGCACCTTGGAAGATAAGGGATACGTCGCCCACGACAAAGTCGGTCGTGCTTTCGTCTATCGGCCACTCGTGAAACGCTCCGACGCGGCAACCTCGCTACTCGATACGCTACTCGAACGTTTCTTCGGTAACTCACCAGGCGTTCTGGCACTCGCGCTCTTGGAAGACGAGCGCTTCTCGGACGAAGACATCGCGAGCTTGAAGCGCGTCATCGCGCGGAAAAAGCCGCCGCAGTGATCGCCGTTGCGCGCGACATACTCGACGTTTTGTGCGCAGGTCTCTGGCAAGGCGCGTGTATCGCGCTCGTCATAGCTGCAGCGCTCGCTATTAGCGGAAACCGGCTTAACGCGCGAACGCGTTGCATCGTTCTGCAAGTCGCCTTCGCTGCAGTCGCAATCGTGCCGTTTGCCACTACGTTGCCGAACGTCGCTACGCAAGCGTCGACGCTACGCGTTCACCGCAGCATAGGTTCTTCTCAACTCAACGCCCGGCCGCCAGGCAACTCGCCGGCGAACACGCAGCGCCGCATCGACATTCTATTGAGCGACCGGACGGTGCTGATAGTCGCCGCGGTGTGGCTCGCCGGCGTTCTGCTTTTTACACTCCGGATCGCCGCAGGCTCGCTGCAACTTGCGCGCCTCGTACGGCGCAGCAAGTCGTTCGCATATCGCGATGGCGTTGCAGTGTTTGCCTCGACCGATATCCACGCGCCGATCGCGATAGGCTTTGTAACGCCGGCAATCATCGTTCCGATCGCCTTAGCCCTCGAGGTGGATGAAGCGTTCGAATGTATCGTTCTCCACGAGCTCGCGCACGTACGACGCGGCGACGCATACATGAATGTGGGCGAGCGCGCGATCCACGCACTTCTCTATCTTAATCCGGCCGTATTGCTGCTACGGCGCGCGATCGCGCTCGAACGGGAAATCGCCTGCGACGACTGGGCTGTCGCGCGGTCGCGCGATCTTGTGGCATACACGCGGAGCCTCGCTTCCTTCGCCGTTTGGGGTGCGAACGCGCGCTCCGTGGCAAACTGCGCTGCGCCCGGATTCGGACACGCGACGCTGACCCGCATCCACCGGCTCCAAGACCCGCTGCGCAACGGCGGGATCGCGCTCTCACGCTTTACTATCGGAGGATTCACACTCGTGCTCTTAACGATCGCTCTCACCCTTAACTCATTTGCACCCGCCATCGCGTTTGCATCACAAGCATCGAATGCGAGTGCTATCGTCGCATCGACAGCGTGCCCGTCCTCAGGCGTTCGCTACGTTCGAGGGCCGGCTCCGGCATTACCGGATCGGCTGCCGAATGGATTGAAGACACTCGTGCGCGTGCAAGTTTCTCCGTCCGGCGCACCGATGAGTGCCGCACTCTATAAAACGAGCGGCGACCCTGGTTTCGATAAAGCGGTGGTCACCGCCGCAAAGAAAGGCGCGTATGCTCCGGAGATGCGCAATTGCCGACCGGTTGCCGGCTCGTATCTTTTCGAAGCAATCACGGGCTGAGCGCGGGGCGGAGTTCGGCGCTTATTCGCTCGGCCGAACCCGTCGGTACCGAGCGTTACGTCAGAGTAGCGCCTGAACGCGGCCGATTGACGGCTTCCGCTACTGTCGCGTAACGGTGATGAGTTCTGAACATTGCGATCGCGACTAAGCCATTTAAATCAGATATGAAAGCAAACGGAAGGCACGGCGTCAATAACCGCTTCGCGCATCTGCTCCGTACTCGGTATCAGATCAGCAAATAGGATCCGGTGCATCGACGGTGTGGTCGGGGCCCGTTGCCGTAGCTAAGCCGTCTATGCTATATCTCAAATGCGGCTTCGGCCGGTCAATATAGTCGGTTCTAGACCGTGATTCACCGAATCACTGAAGTGGGCTAGATGAATTACTTTAGGATCGTCGCCGCGGCATTGGCTTTGGCTCTTTGTTACCTGCCGCTCACCGCAGGGACTGGTTCGGCCGCACCCTTTAGCGCAGGTGCGCGGTCAGTCCGCTATGGAAGCGCGTACTTTAAAATTAAGGTCCCGCCTCGGGCAACCCCGCCATCTCTGCGAAGAATCCGTCCCCATTACATATCTTCATCGACGAAGTCGTTCGATATTGCGGTCGACGGCTCGCATGCGGATACTGCCAACGTTAATCCATCGAACGGCTACGCGACTGCCATAGTCCGCGCGACGGTCGGCACGCATATCTTTACGGTCAGCGCATACGATAAGTTAGACGCCAAAGGCACGGTTTTGTCGACGGGCAGCACGGCCCCGATCGATGTACCGGAATCGCAAATCACGATATACCTGACGCTTAGCGGCGTCGTGGCAAGCGTCGAACTGGCGCTCGACTATCCCAACCCGACGCTCGGCTCTCCGGCCGTCATCAATCTCAATCTGATTGCTAAGGATCCCGACGGGAACGTTATACTCGCGCCCGGCACGCCTTTCACACGCCCCATAACGCTCACGACCTCGGATGCGGTAAACGGAAAGCTGTCGTTCACGACGATCCAAGCAACTCCAGACACGTACTCGCGCCTTCGCGTCGCCTACAGCGGTGCGAACGTCCGTCAAATAACGTTTTCCGCCACCGGCGGCGGGCTCGCGCCCGGAGCGGTCACACCGGCGACTTTGATCCCGCATAGCCCGCCGACTTCGGGCGAGCAATTAATCGCCCAACAAGACGACGACGTGACCGCCGTTTTCAGCACCCTGCCTTCGCACCAACTGCTCGGCACGTTTACGAACCCGTTCGCGAACGATTACTTCTACGGTAGCGTGGCCGTCGATGACGTTAATCGTCTCATCTATCTGGGAAATCAGGTGTATCCACACCAGCAAATCGATATATTCTCAGCGACCGGAGTGCACGCGCAAGTCGGCTCGATCGCGGCGGGGCCAAGCTACCTTGGCGGTCTCGCGATCGACTCGGCCGATGGGAAAGTATTTTCTCTCCAGTACGATGGAGAATACAAATATAACGATATCTACGTTAACAGTACTGCCCCGGGGCACGCGTTACTAAGCAAAGTTTCCTACACTTTCGCCGGCACACCGGCGCTAGCCGTCGACTCTGCCGGCAAGCTTTTATACGCGGCTGGTTGCGCGGACAGTTACGGCTGCAGTCCGGGCTTCAGTGTGTACAGCACCGCGGCACCATATTCGTTGCTCGCGTCGTACGGTACAGGTGTATTCGGCACGACGTATTGCAGTATTGCTGTCGACCCCCTAACGCGGCGGGTGTTTTTGTCCGAATGTAACCTTCCGAACGAGAATCCGAGTTACGTCGATGTTTACGATGCTGCCGATCTCAAGCACCGGGCCGCACGCATCGGTCCGCTCACACCCGCCGCGCAACTCGCCATCGACGCAAAAGCGCGCGTTTTGTACGTGACCAGCGCAACGCCGCAGCGCTCATTCCCCTTAGGGATCGATTCATACGGCCTCGACGACGGCTATGCGTTTCTCGGCTCGTTTCCCGTCCGGTCGGTCCACCACATCGCCGTCGCTCCATTCGCACCATAAACGAAGCGATCACGGGCGCGCGCCGGAGTTCGGCGCGCTCAGTGACGGCGTCGGAGCACTTCGGCCCGATATAATTACATTGACGTACCGAGCGCCGAAACGCGATGCTTGGGCCAAACGCCGTGGCGAGCGCGGTCTCGGACGCGCATTCGATGAAAGGGCCGTCGCCTCGCCGCTGAAGCACCGTGCATGCCGCTCGATTACCAGCGCCCCACTTCGCTGACCGAAGCGCTGACGTTGCTCGCCGAGCGGAGGCCGGCGACTCGCTTGATCGCGGGCGGGACCGACGTGATGGTCGACATGCGGCGCGACGGAATACCGGCCGAACGTTTAATCGACCTGACTGCGCTCCGCGATGAACTCGGGGCGCTCACCGAAGATCGCGAGCGGCTCTTTACCGGCGCGCTCGTCACGCATAACGCGGTGCTGGCAGCGACCACCTTTCGACGCGACGCGCTGCCACTGGTCCAGGCGTGCCAAGAAACCGGCACGCCGCTTCTGCGCACCCGCGGGACGATCGTTGGGAATTTGATGACGGCGCGGCCCGAAGCGGACGCCGCGACGGCGCTTGTTGCCCTCGGCGCTACACTCGACGTACGTTCAGCGAGCGGCGCGCGCGCGCTCGCCGTCGAGGACCTTCTCACCACGCGTTCCACGCCTGCGCTCGATTCCACCGAACTCATCGAACGCGTCGTCATCCCGAAACTCGGCGCGAGCCGGCGCGGCGTCTTCCTAAAACTAAGTTGGCGCCCGGGGCACGCGCACGCGCTCGTCAACGTAGCCGTCGTTGTTGAGTTCGCGGGTTCGCGCGTGCGCGCGGCGCGCATCGCGCTCGGCGGCGTCGCGGCAACCGCCGTGCGAGCGACCGCTGCCGAAGCGACGCTCCTCGATACGCATCTCGAGCGCGAAGCGTGCGAACGCGCCATCGCCGTCGCGCTTCGCTCGCTCGCGCCCCGCGCGGACGAGCGCGCGTCCGGCGCATACCGTCGCAGCGCCGTTGCGACCCTACTCGAGCGCGCGTTCGCGCGCCTCGCCGCAGGCACAGAAGCGGACGACCTGCCCGCGGTACCGATACGACTCGAAAGCGAAGCGCCGGCGCCGGCGGCCCTGACTTTCACGGGCGACGTCCACGCGACGATCAACGGCGTGCCGCACGTGCTGACCGGCGCATCGCACAAGAACTTGCTCGACGCACTTCGCGACGATGCCGGCTTGACGGGCGCGAAAGAAGGCTGCGGCGAGGGCGAATGCGGCTCGTGCACCGTGTGGCTCGACGGACGCGCCGTCGTCAGCTGTCTCGTTCCCGCGCCGCAAGCGCACGGCGGCCGTATCACGACGATCGAAGGTCTTGCTAACGGCAGCGAATTGCATCCCTTACAACGCGCGTTCGTCGAGCAAGCCGCGGTGCAGTGCGGCTTTTGCGTTCCGGGCATGCTGATGGCGGGCGCCAAACTCATCGCGGAACGCCCGGGCTGCACGCCGCAGGACGCACGCGCGGCGATTAGCGGCAACATTTGCCGCTGCACCGGATACCGCAAGATCGTCCGCGCGATCGAGCTCGCCGGCACCCCGCAAAACGGTCGCGTGCGAGAACCGGTCGTCACGTGAAGCACGTCGGCGCGGCCTATCTGCGGCCCGACGCGTTCGGAAAAGTGACCGGAGCGACGCGCTATCCCGCCGACCTCATCGCGCCCGGGATGTTGCATCTCGGAACCGTATTCGCACACCGGGCGAGTGCGCGTATTCGTGCAATCGATGCGGCCGCGGCGCTCGCGCTACCCGGCGTCGTCGCCGTGTTGACCGCGGCCGACGTACCGCACAATCGCTACGGCTTAATAGAACACGATCAGCCCGTGATGTGCGACGCGGTCGTGCGCTACTCGGGCGATCGGGTGGCGCTGGTCGCGGCGGAAACGCGCGAAGCAGCCGTACGCGCGGCGACGCTCGTGCGCGTCGACTACGAAGACTTGCCGCGGGTAGGGGATCCACGCGATGCGATGCGACCGGGCGCCCCGCGCGTGCACGCCGATCGCGATAACCTTCTGCACCACCAGCGCATTCGCAAAGGCGACACGGCGGCCGCGTTCGCGGAGGCGGACATCGTTTTGACCGGCCGTTTCAGCACGTCCTGGCAAGAACACGCGTATCTGCAACCGGACGCGGGCATCGCGTTCATCGACGATGAGGGTTGCCTCGTCATCGAAACGGCCGGCCAATGGCTGCACGAAGACCGGCGCCAAGTCGCAGAAATACTCGGCTTACCTGAGGAGCGCGTCGTGGTGCGTTACGCCGCGATCGGCGGCGCGTTCGGCGGCCGCGAAGACTTGTCCGTACAAGCGCTGCTGGCGGTCGCGACGTGGAAATTAAAGCGTCCGACCGCCATCCGTTGGTCGCGCGAAGAAACGATTCTCGGACACAACAAGCGGCATCCGTTCCACATCGATGCGAAGTGGGGTGCGCTGCGCGACGGCACGATCACGGCCGTCGAAACGAAACTCGTCGCCGACGGCGGCGCGTACGCTTCGACGAGCGCCGAAGTGCTCAAATGCGCGACGTTATTCGCTCAAGGACCGTACGAAATAGAAAACATTACGACCGACGGTTACGTCTGTTACACGAATAACGTACAGAGCGGAGCGTTCCGCGGCTTCGGCGTTCCGCAGCCGCACTTCGCGGCGGAATCGATGATAACGCGCATCGCGCACGCGCTCGCTATCGATCCCGCCGACATCCGCCGCAAAAACCTCTTGCGCGAAGGCAGCATCGAACCGACGCAAAACGTCATTCCGGCGGGGGTCAGTGCCTTGCCCGTACTCGACCGTTGCATCGAGGAAATGCACGAACGCTTCACAGCAGCGCCCGGCGCGCCCGAGCCCGGCGATACGCATCGCCGCGGCGTCGGAATCGCGAGCGCCATCAAGAACGTCGGCTATTCGTTCGGCTATCCGGAACAGGCCACGGCGACCGTCGAGTTATTCGGCGCACCCTCCGTAACGCACGCACGCGTAAGCACGGGCGTAGTGGACGTGGGACAAGGCGGCCATCTCGCGATGCGACAGATCGCGGCCGAAGCACTGGGGCTTTCCTTCGAAGCCGTGGAGTTGATCGCCGACGACAGTTCGCAAGCACCGAACGCGGGCTCGGCCTCGGCTTCCCGCTTAACGTGGGTAGCGGGGCGCGCCGTGGAACGCGCGTGCAAAGCGGCGCTCGACAAGCATCGCCGCGGCGAACGCGCGCGCGCGACGGTGCAACACATCCCGCCACGCTCCACGCCGCTCGACGCTGCAACGGGCGCCGGCACTCCTAACGGCTGCTACGGTTACGCGGCACAAGCGGTCGAAGTGGACGTCGACACGGCCACGGGTTTCGTGCGGGTGCTACGCATCGTCAGCGTGCACGACGTCGGGCGCGCGATCAATCCGCAACAGGTCGAGGCGCAAATCGAAGGCTGCCTCGCTCAAGCCGTCGGTTACGCGCTGAGCGAGCACTTTCAAATTAATGACGGCACCGTAACCACGCCGCACCTCAGCTCGTATTTCGTACCGACCGCACGCGACGTGCCGCTCGAAATCTATCCGGTCGTGCTCGAACTCGCGGATCCGCACGGTCCATACGGCGCACGCGGCATGGCGGAGATGCCGCTCGTTCCGTTCGCTGCGGCCGTCGCCGCGGCGATCCACGACGCGACGGGAGTGTGGCTATCCGAATTGCCGATGACGCCCGAGCGCGTACTCGCGGCGCTCGCGGCGCGCGGTACCGCAGGCGACGCACCGGTCATTAGCCTGCGTTGACGAGCGCGCGCGCGAACGCGTTATGCTCCGCGACGAGCCGCTGCGAATCGAGCGCCACGAACGCGCCGCCTTCGATGAGCGGCCGTCCGTTCACCACGCTAAAATCGACGTTCGCCGGGCGGCAGAAGACCAGTGCCGCGAGCGGATCGTGCACGGCGGCGCCCGCGAGCGGCAGCGTATCCAAACGAAAGCCGATGACGTCCGCCGCCATCCCGGGTGCGAGCGCACCGATATCGTCGCGTCCGAGCACGGCCGCGCCGCCGCGCGTCGCAAGGCGCAGCACTTCGCGCGCGCTACTGGCCGCCGCGCCGCCCGCGACGCGCGCGAGCAGCATCGCGTGCCGGGCCTCATCGAGCAGATGCGAGGCGTCGTTGGAAGCCGAGCCGTCGACGCCGAGCCCCACGCGCGCACCCGCGCGAACGAGGGCGGCGATCGGCGCGATGCCGCTGCCGAGCCGCATGTTCGACGTGGGACAATGCGCGATGCCCGTACGCGTCGCACCGAGCCGCGCGACTTCCGCGCCCGAGGGATGAACGCCGTGCGCATACCACACGTCTTCACCGACCCAGCCCAAGCGTTCGGCGAGCTCGACCGGACGGCACCCGTAACGCTCCAGACAATAGCGTTCTTCATCGAGCGTCTCGGCGAGATGGGTGTGCGCGTGCACGCCGTACGCTCGCGCGAGCGCGACGCTTTCGCGCATGAGATTATCGGAAACGGAAAACGGCGAACACGGTGCCACGACGATGCGCGTCATCGCGAGGCGCCCGCCGTCGTGATGCCGTTCGATCGCGCGCTGCGTATCGCGCAAAATCGCACCCTCTTCTTCGACGCAGTCGTCCGGCGGCAGGCCGCCTTGCGAACGCCCGATCGACATGGAACCACGCGATGCGTGAAACCGCATTCCGATCTCGCGCGCGACCTCGATTTGATCGTCGATGCTGCAGCCGCTCGGCCACAGATACGTGTGATCGCTCGCGGTCGTGCAGCCGGAGAGCAGCAACTCCGCGCACGCGACGGCCGTCGCGCTACGCAACCCCGCGGGCGTCAGCCGCGCCCAAATGGGATAGAGTGCGACGAGCCAATCGAAAAGCTCGACGTCTTGCGTGCCCGGCACGGCCCGCGTGAGCGTCTGATAGAAATGATGATGTGTATTGACCAAGCCCGGCATGACGAGGCACCCGCGCGCCTCGATGATACGGTCCGCCGCGCCAAGTCCGGCCTCGAGTGCCGCCGGGCCGACGGCCTCGATGACGCCGTCGCGAATGAACAGCGAGGCGTCGTCGTAACCGGAGTTGCGGTCGTCGAAGGTTTCGATGCGTGAAGCGTTATGGATGAGCAGCGACGGCATAGCGCCGGAGGCTTCGGTGACGACGATAGAAGCCCTTAACCGCGCGACTGCGGACGCGTTCGTTGCGGCCGTAGGCTTCGCGTTCGAAGATTCTCCGTGGATCGCGCGTGCGGCGTACGACCGGCGGCCGTTCGCCGACCGCGCCGCACTGCACGCCGCGATGTCGGCGGCCGTCGCGGAAGCGGGCGAAGCGCGACAGGTCGCGCTTATCGCCGCGCATCCGGATCTCGCCGGGCGCGTCGCGCGCGAAGGACGCCTAACCCCATCTTCGCAGAGCGAACAAGCCGCGGCCGGTCTCGATCGGCTTACTCCCGAAGAACTCGCGCGCTTCGAAGAACTTAACGCGAGCTATCGCAACCGCTTCTTCTTCCCCTTCGTCATCTGCGCGCGCGAACAAACGAAAGCGTCGATCTTGCGCGCGCTCGAGGAACGTAGCGCAAACACGCGCGCGGCGGAGATCGACACGGCATTACGGGAGATCGAGAAGATCGCGCGTTTGCGGCTCGAAACGGTGCTAGCCGGATGAGCGGCTACGCACTCGATTGGCTAAACCTGCTCGTACGCTGGTTCCATCTCACGGCCGGTATCGCATGGATCGGTGCGTCGTTCTATTTCGTGTGGCTCGATAACCATCTCGTCGCTCCGCCGCCGGACGAAGCCCAGCGAGGCGTGGCGGGCGAACTGTGGGCCGTGCACGGCGGTGGCTTCTATCAAAATCAGAAGTACATGACGGGGCCGCGCGACGAGCCGCTAACGCAGAATCTCCACTGGTTCTATTGGGAAGCCTATTCGACGTGGCTTTCCGGCTTCGCGTTGCTCGCGATCGTCTACTGGGCCGGAGCGTCGTCGTTCCTCATCGATAAGAGCGTGCTCGACATCGGCGTCTCGGCCGCGATCGCCCTGAGCGTCGCCTCGCTCGTGGTCGGCTGGCTCGTCTACGACGCGCTCTGCCGCGTTTTCGAAAAGAGCCCGGCCGCACTCTGGACCGCGATCGGCGTATTTTTACTCGTGGCGGATTACGCGCTATTCCACATCTTCGGCGCGCGCGCGGCGTACATTCATGTCGGCGCGATGGTCGGCACGATCATGGTCGCAAACGTTCTGTTCGTCATCATCCCGGGGCAGAAACGCGTCGTCGCGCAACTGCGTGCCGGCGAGAAGCCCGATCCGCGACCGGGCATGCTCGGCAAGATGCGCTCGGTGCACAATACGTACTTCACGCTGCCCGTGCTTTTCATCATGATCAGCAACCACTATCCGATGACGTACGGCGGCACGTACGGGTGGCTCGTTCTCGCCTTCATCGCCGTGGCGGGCGTGCTCGTGCGACGCTTCTTTATCTTGACGCATAAGCAGCGTTACGTCATCGCGCTACCCATTGCGGCGGCGTTCGCGGTCCTTGCCGTGGCCGTCGCCGTCGCGCCGCGGGAACCGGTCGTTGCGACGGGAACGGGCGCCGCGAGTAGTCCCGTCGCGTTCGCGAGCGTCGCGCCAATCGTCGCCGAACGCTGCGCGGTCTGCCACGCCGCGCATCCGACGCAGTCCGGCTTTGCAACGGCCCCGATGGGCGTGCGACTCGACACCCCGCAACTTATCGCCGCAAACGCAGAACGCATCCGCGAACAAGCCGTGACGAGCAACGCGATGCCGCTCGGCAACGTCACGAAGATAACCCAGGCGGAGCGTGCACTGCTCGGCCGATGGATCGCACAGGGGGCAACTATCGGCACCCGCCCATTCGCGCCGAAGCGGTGATCGTATCCTCGCGCCGCTTGCGCGCCCCGTACGACGTTGCGGCTTCACGCTTAACAGGACTCCGCAGCTTAGCTTATTAATCGCGCAAAGGCTTGTGCCGCGATAACAATAGCGCCGATCGCATTATGTTGATCGCGAGCTTTTGTACGAATCGCTTTGAGCGGAAAGGCAGTATTGTGCTTCTGCTACGAAAGGTTTTCGCGCTCGGCCGGATAGTCTCGGCAGCGTACTTACTAACGCTATTCGCGTTAGGCTCTCCGGCCGATGCAGCGCCCGTAAAGGCTGCGCCGGTTCCACCAGCCTGGGTCTACGTCTACGACGGAGCGATATACGATCGCGTCTTTTCGATCCTATATCCGCCTCGCTCGTTTCATCGCGTATCGCGGCCGGTCTTTGACCGCCGAACATCATCGCTCGCCGGAACGCCCTATATCATTGCTAATCTTGAAGCACAGCTTCTGAAGCGTTCCGGTTTGCAAACCTCCGGTTTTCCAACGGCGGTCAACAGTGCCGGCGTCATAGCTTACACGGGATTGTGTTATTGCGACGCGACCGGCACGACGGGTACTCTCGGATACCTAGTTAACAACGGAGGGACGATCCTGGCAGAGCTGCTGCCTTCCGGGCCACCGTCCGACGTTCCGATTGCCTATGCGTATGCCGTCAATGGCTACGGTTATTCCGCCGGAAGCAGTACCTCGGTCCTCGGCAACGACTACTTAACAGGCTATACGACATGGACGCCCAAGGGCGATTTTCTCTACGAAGACGACGATCAGGAGCCTCCCCCCGGCAGCTTCGCACTCGCCATTAATTCCAGTCACGATTCCGTCGGTCAGGCACCCGATCTAGGTCAACCATTCGCCACACTTTTCGAGCCGGCTCCCTTCGGTGGCAGCACATTAACAAAACTTCTTCCACCGAAGAACACCGCTTGGATTGGAACTGCGACCGCTATCAACGATTCGGGAGCTATCGTTGGCTACGCCCTCTTCCCCCGTCAGTCCGTAGGTCGTGCGGTACGGTTTTTCCCGAATGCAAACGCAGTCGTCATTCCGGTAGCCCCGGCCGGCGTCAGTTCATCCGCTCAAGCGATTAACGCGGCCGGCGATGTGGTGGGGAATGCCGGCAGTCAGGCCTTTCTTTACAAGAATAACCGTGTAACGTATCTGCCACGGCCACCGGGTGAGGAAGCGGGCAATGCCGTCGCGTACGCGATCAATGCGTCGGACGAGGTCGTCGGCGATATCATCACGAGCACCGGCCAGACCGCGTTTCTTTACGTTGACGGGCGATCGTACGACCTCACGTCGCTACTGCGCTCAAATTCCGGCTGGCAGATCACCCATGCGGCGGGGATAAGCAATCGTGGCCAAATTGTAGGCTCCGGCAATCTCGGCTCGTATTCGATGATGCCTTCGCCGAAAAGCGTATCCACGACGCGGCTTTTGGGAGCGGGACCGTAACCGTATCAGGCACTTCGGCGTTCCGGCTCGCTCTGCTTCGCTCGATCCCAGAAACCTTATCGTTTAAGTGCGGCTGACGACGCACGTTCTCGATACGGCCAGGGGAGCACCCGCGGCCGGCATCCCGCTCGCGCTTTACGCGATCGACGACGACGAACGTCGCCTCATCGCGAGAACTCGGACCAACGACGATGGACGGACGGACGCGCCGCTCGGTATCGACGTCGCGCCCGGAATATACGAAATCGTCTTTAGCGTTGCCGGCTATTTTAAAGCGTTGAAAACACCGGCATTTTACGACGACATCACCGTGCGGGTTTGCGTTGCACCGGAACCGCGTGATTACCACGTTCCGCTCCTACTCGCGCCCTGGAGTTACGCCACTTACCGCGGGAGCTAGACCTCAAGCTTGCTCAGCCGAGCTCGCTACGGCCGCGAAGCGTTCGCTCCAGCAGCCGTTTCCGCCCGATACCAAGGGCGCGCATACCGATTTGAATTACGTCATGATCGGAGAAATCGAGCGACGCCCAACGGGTCATGACATCGCAGACCACGCCGTATCTGCGAGCCATCTTCAAGCTACTGAGGGCGCCCGCAATGTCGCAGTAAGCCAAAGGCTATCGCGTCAGCTCAGGCAAGCGCCGAGGACGCGATGCGGAAACGGAAGCATCGGCAACACCAAAGCTAAAGCGATGAAGCCGATGAAGACGGCGAGCCGGTACCGGGCGAGAAGCAGCGATAGGCGGGGCAACGTGGCAACGATTACAAGAAAGACAAAAGCCACGCCGAGCAAAAACGCAGCCCACACGGGCGCACCGTAGATCGAGGTCGATGCGAACGGCGGCGCACCGGCAACTTTGATGCGCGGATCGCACATAACGCCGAATACCGAGTCGACGGCTTTGGCGAGAAACAGGAGCGCGGGAAAACAGAGAGCCGTTTCGATCGACTCGATGCGCTCTCGGCTGAGCCGCAACGCGCTCAATACACACGCCCTCTCCGCAAAGCTGCACGGCCCACGTCCGGCCTTATAAGCGCCTTCGCTCGAAAGTTACAGTGGTTCGTTGTTTCCGCGCCCGCACAAAGATCCAATTCGGGATCGACCAAGGACCTCGCCGTATTCGACCGAGAAATAGCGGCCGCAGCTAGTCCCGCTCCGCCGTCACGTCAAACGGTACGTTACCGTAAGGCAGGCACCATCGAAATCTTCCAGTCCGTGCTTGATGCGTTTATGAACGCGCCGCTACTTTTTCTCGTGCCGCTCCTGTTGCTCGGGTTCATCATATGGGCGCCCTGGTCGCCGAGAAACTTCTATCTCCACCAGCACGATTGGGAAGAGCTCGAGAACTCGGTAGTTTCTCCGGCCGTCATCGAAGAGCGAGAGTCGAAAGCTCAGTGAGCGATAAGGGCGTCGATTTCGGGATCGAGACGGCGAATGACGCGGAGCAACACCGCGCTTTTGGCGCTATCGTTAATTCCGTTTGGCGCGACGCGCTTCGAGGAACCGTCGTTCGGCATGTACTCATAGTTTAAGCCGTTGACGGTCAGTCTGCCGGCTGTGGTCGTAATGGTCGTGATGCCGCCTTCGCGGGTACCGAAGGTGCGCATCAACGCTGTGATCGGATTCGTCGTTTTCGCGAGAGCCATACGGTGCCTTTCGCCGAAAGGACGCCGAAATCGTGCTTTCGGCTAAGAGGAGTCTGCAAGCAGGAGCGGTGGGGGGTTCCTCGCCATGTTAGCGCGCGATGCTCGCCAAACCAGTCATCGCCGCCACCGCCCCGGTCCGCGGGCGCGTCGCGGCCGACCTTCGCGCTTGGGCGAGCCTCGTCGTCGGCCCGGACGACGCACCCCTCAAGCCGGCGGAGCTCGCGGTCGCTTCGAGGGTCGAGGGGCTGCTGACGGAATCGACCACGCCGATCGACGAAACGCTGCTCGAGCGGCTGCCGGTGCTGCGCGTCGTCTCATCGGCATCGGTCGGCTACGATAATATCGATCTCCTAGCGTGCGCGAGGCGCCGCATCCTGGTTTCCAACGGCCGCGGCGCCCTCGACGACGCGGTCGCGGATCTCGTTTTGGCGCTCGCGATCATGTGTCGCCGCCGCGTGTTGCCGGCCATGATGTGGGCGAGAAGCGGGGCCTGGGTCGCCCGCCCCGCACCGCTGGCAAGCGACGTTGCCGGGGCGACGCTCGGCATCTACGGCTTCGGAGCGATCGGCCTCGCGCTCGCGGCTCGCGCGCGTGTGTGCGGCATGCGGATCGAGTACAACAATCGACGGCGGCGCGGCGACGACGAAGCCACGGGAGCGACGTTCCGCGATCTGCCGGAGCTCGTGCGCCGTGCCGACGTCCTCGTCATCTTAACGCCGCTGACTAGCGAAACGCGTAAAGCTTTCTCGTACGAGTTGCTGGCAACCATGAAGCCCTCCGCCTACCTAATCAACGCAGCGCGCGGAGGGATCGTCGATCTCGACGCGTTGACCGAAGCCCTAGCGACGGGCCGCCTAGCGGGCGCCGCGCTCGACGTAACGGAGCCCGAACCCCTACCGGCCGAGCATCCGCTCTACAAGAACGAGAACGTCATCATCGTCCCGCATATCGGCAGCGCGACCGTCGAAACGCGCGAGCGCATGTCGGAACTCGCCGCCCGCAACCTCGCCGCATTCTTTCGCGGCGAGCCGTTGCTCACGCCGATCTCCTAAAGCCGTAAGCCGAGGGAATGAAAAAGCCGGCTCCTGAGAGCCGGCTTTTCCTAGACGATCGTCCGAGCTTAGCGGTGCGAGGACTGACGCGTGCTGAAGCAGTCGCGGCAGTATACGGGCTTGTCGCCGCGGGGTTGGAACGGAACCTGTGCGACTTGACCGCACTGGCTGCACGTCGCGGAGAACATTTCGCGTTCTGCGCGGGCGCCGCCGTAGCCGCCGCCGCCGCCGCCACTACCGGAGCTGTAGCCGCCGCCGGAGCTGTAACCACCGCCGCCGCCGGCGCTGTTACCGCGTTGAGCTTTGCGAGCCGCGCGACAGTCGAGGCAACGATTCGGCTTGTTCGTGAAGCCTTTGGAGGCAAAGAACTCTTGCTCGCCGGACGAGAAAGTAAAGGGGGTATTGCAGTCTACGCAATTGAGGGTTTCGTCTGTGTACATCTGGACTCCAGTTCAGGATTTACATTACGCGTCGGTTGGATAACTTCGCTGACCTGGACCACTGGAGCTGAAGACGAATCTTACAAAACCACTAAACGGACCGCAAAGACTCCGGAAGCGTGCGACGCATGGCACGTCCGGCGCGTTCGTAGAGTCTCATAAAAGACCGGAAGGTTGCAACGGTCGGCGAAATAAATTTTTCGGCGGCTTTTGACTGTGGGCTCGGTTGCTTGTGCCGCTCGATCTATCCGAGCTCGCCTGCCGCACGGTACGCTTCGTCGATCGCCCGATCCGTATAGGCTGCGGCTGCAGCGTCGGCATTGGCGATCGCTATGCGGCCGAAGCGCCGGCGGGCGACCATATTGGGCGTTTCGCCGCCGTCGAAGAACGAATCCGGATCCCAAAGCGGGTTATACTCGTAGGCGTATCCGTGCGGCCAGCGGTTCACCGTAATCGCCGCGATATCGCGCGCGGGATCGAAACCGCCCGGGCCGAGCACCCGCGCCAGCTGATCGCGGATATTGCGTTCGAAGAGCTCGAACGATTGTCCGAGCAACTCGTACCGGCCGGCCTCGTGCTGCTCGCGTTCGGAAAGCCCGGGTTTACACGGCGTCCGGAGCATCTTAATTAAGACCGGCCGATCCGTCGCTCCCGAAGAGGCGTAGGCACCGATCTGGACCGGATCGTCGAGCCGGACGTCTACGTGAAACATGCCGGGCGTGAGAATGTGCTGGGCACCGAGCCGCCGGAACGCCTCCCAATTTCGAAGCGCGACGACCGTATAGACGAGCGGCACTTTTTTGCCGTACCGCAGCGCCGTTTTCTGTTCCGGCGGCAGCTCCGGCACGACGTAAGGCACCATCATGTTCCAGCCGGCCATCACCACGCCGCCCGCACGCGCTGTATAGAGTCGGCCCGCGCGTTCGTAAGAGACGTCGACGCTGGTCGCGGTCGCAGGGTCGCCACGGTGGCGCACGCTTACGGCCGTGCTGCTTAGGCGCAGTCGGACGGCGGCGCCCGCGCGATCGAGCCGAGCGTAATCCGCGCGCGCGGTCACCGCGTCTTCCGGCGTCGAGCCCGGCAAACCGTCGGTGAAGAGCGCGCGCACGAGCAGGCGCGCGAGCGTCGCGTTACCGTCGGGAAAGTGAAATTCGTACGGCGGCTGATTCGGCGTAGCGGCGCCCTTAGCCGTAAATCCCATCCGTGGATACGGCGTGGCCTCGAGCGCGAGCCCCGTGAAGCCCGCGAGGCCGTTGCCCCAGCAGTCGAGTGCGGTTACCCCATCGATACCGACGCCGAACAAATCGTGCGTTCGGGATTGGTAGAACGGAATAACACCCGGATCGACCTTCACGTATCGTAAGAGATAGTCGCGATAGCTGATGCGCGAAAGCTTCTCTTTTTTCTGGTTCGACGTTAAGCCCGGTAAATAGTCGACGTGCGCTTCTTCGACGCGCTCGATATCGCGTTTCACGGCGTCGGCAAGCGGCGCGTCGCGCAGAAACTCGGCCCACGATTTCGCTTTGGCGGCACTCGCATCTTGCGCGGTCGCATCGTCGTCGCTATCGTCTGCGGGCATGCCGACCACCAATCGATCGGCGCCGAAGGTTTCCTTGTCGAAGAAAACCCCCGTGCCGAGCCCGCTATAATACGTCGGCCGATCGCACGCCTTGGCGAGCGCGACCGGATCGACGCCGAGTTCTGCAAGGAGCCCGCTCGCAACCGCGCTGTACGGAAATGGCGACTCGATCGCATAGGTGCCGCCGTTGGCGAGCAACGTGTGGCCGTCGACTCGGAATTCGTTGCGTTTGGCGTGGCCGCCGAAATCGTCGTGATTGTCGAGGATGAGGACCCGCGCCGCCGGATGACGTTTGCGATAGAAATGCGCCGCGGCGAGTCCGCCGATACCGGCGCCGATCACAACGAGATCGTACGCTTCGCCCGTGTCGACCGCACGGCCGCCCGCGAACGTGCCGTCGCGCAAGGAGTGCGCGACACCGAACGAACCGTCGTGGCTGCCGCGCATGCCGGAGGACGCCGGCGGATAGTAGCCCGGCTCGTCTTGCGCGAAGCGTTCGACCGCAGCGGCGGCTACCGCCAGCTTCGGCAAGCCGGCCGTTGCGAATGCGCCGACGCCGACCGCAATACCGTTTAGAAAATCGCGGCGCACGATCGGGCAGCCCATTCCGAGATCGCGGTCGCGGCGGCGCTCGGCGTCGTTATCGTTCGACACGCTTTACACTTTGGGCGGCTTGCATGGCGCGTAGTTCGCTAACGTGAGGATGCCGCCCGCTCGCCGCTTCACGCGAGGGCGCGCGTCGCCTACAACGGCTTCATCAAGACGCCTCCACCGACGCCTCCACCAGGGTAAAAACAGGGGCCCAAATAGTCGTCGCCGGTACCGATGACTCCACCCGAATCGTTGATGCCGACGGCCGTAGATATTGCGAACCCCGGCGGCATAAACGCGCGTATATGCGACGCTGTTTATCGGCGCGATCGTTCGGGGCGGCGTCTTCAGTAGGGGCGGGGGCCGCCGAAATGATGACTCCGTTCCGGAGCGTATACTCGCTCGATGTGCAGGAGCATCCGGACCCTTTACAATTTCGAACCGCCCGCGACGGAGGACGAGATTCGAGCGGCGTCGCTGCAATTCGTGCGCAAGATCTCCGGGCTTACAAAACCGTCGCTTGCGAACGACGACGCTTTTAATCGAGCGGTCGAAGACGTTACGGCCGTATCGCAGCGGCTTATCGACTCGTTACGCACCAAAGCGAAACCACGCGACCGCGAGACGGCCGCCACGATGGCTAAAGCGCGCAGATCGAAGCGCCTTACTTCGTCAGCGTAGCAATTGTAAAGTATCGTTTTCAATATTCGTAAAGGTAGGCGCACGCCCTGACCGCCAACTTTGCGTCGGACCGTTTTCGATCGCCTAACACGAGCCTTATGTTGTTTAAGGGAGTTAGTTTTATACGGAGCAATTGCCGTCGCCATCGTTTCGATCGCGACAGCGCTCTCGCCATCGTCCGTCGACCTCGCGCCGCAAGCTACGGCAGGCGCACACGGCGTACAACGAGTGCGTACCGCCGGCTCCGCTCCGAGCGCGCGACCAGTTCCGCTCGACCGCGTAAGCATCATAAGGCGGCTCTTCAGTAAACCCGTAAAGCCGTTTCGGATTGCTCCCCGGCCGGCGACGGTCCCGGCTCCGGCGCGCTATCGGACGATCCGCCGAATCGATTTTCCGACTCCCGGAACGACGGTCGAAAACGATCATCCCAACGGTCTCGTAACCGATCACAACAATCTGGGTCAGATCACGTATTACGCGGCTTATTCGGAGCAGAACGTCGTGCCGGCATACGTCATCAACGACGACGGCTCGTATCGGCAGCTGAGTACGAGCATCTTTGCGCCGTTCTTAAGCTGCCCGAGCCTGTATGCGAGCGTGAGGCCCACCGCCCTTAACGATGTGGGCGGCGTAGCGGGCTTTTTTGCCTACAGCGTTTCTTGCGGAAAGCCGATCGTCTTCAGCAGTAATCTTGGTTGGCAGTTTATAAAAACGGCGTATCGTACGATTTGAATCCACTCTTACCGGCGAATTCCGGCTGGACTCTATTTACGGCAAGCTCCATCAACGATGCGGGCGAAATTATCGGCGAAGGTCAGTATCTGGACCCATCCACGAAAGCGCTCGAAGTCGGCGCCTATGCCATGAAGCCGTAGATCGACTCTCGGCGGCGCCTAAAGCGCCGCGACCGTAAGCCCGACATAACGAGTATGCCACGTCGCACATCGATGTCTCGCGGCGCGTCGGACGTCGTCAAAACCCGCAGAGCGCCCTCGAGCGAGTCGGTCAAACTTGCGACACGCGAGCGGGTGTTGCGGGCGGCGGCCCAAATGCGCGTCGCGGACAAGCGTTCTACGAACGAGACCGGACCCATCGGCTTGATCGTCGCCGACGCCGAAAATCCGTTTTTCGCGCAAATCATCGGTTCGATCGAAAGCGTCGGCTACGATACGAAACACGGCGTCATTCTTTGCAATTCCGATGAAGATGCCGAACGCGAGCGCGCCCACCTTACGGAGATGCGTTCGCAGCGCGTGTGCGGCGTAATACTCCTACCCGTCGGAGCCGACGGCGCGGCGCTCGAGCCATATATGGCGAGCATGCAAATCGTGTTGCTCGACAGGCGAATTCCGGGCGTCGATCTCGACGTCGACCTTCTTGCGCGTCGGGTCGCCGAATCGGGT
>CAXTIY010000012.1:18126-21452 GCA_964244215.1 uncultured bacterium | reverse complement strand
GAGCGGGCGACGCGGCTCGGCGCGCAGGTCGTGCGCGCCCCGCACGATTACAACGCGCGCGGTGCCGAGAAACGGCAGCGCGGAGACGGCCGCTTCCACGCTGCGGAACGAATCGAGTTCGGGTGCGGTGAAGCGATCGACGTTGAGATCGCGCTCGGCTTCGGGCATCGTTCGCGCAACGATGAGCACGAGCGCGCGCTCGGCGAACACGCGCTCGACGCCTTCGACGACCACGAGCTTGCCGATCTTCGGCGGTTTATCCGCGAAGTCGTAATACTTCACGAGCGAAGCAAAACGATCAGTTCGCAACCATCGCGAAGCTCGGCCGCGTCGCCAGATCTGGAATCGATTCGTCGTACGGCGGCCGCGCGATACCGTACTCGGTGATGATGCCCGCGATCAGGCGGCCGGGCGTTACGTCGAAAGCCGGATTGAAGACGGGCGTTTCCGGTGGCGCCGTCGCGACGCCGCCCGTTTCGCGCAATTCGCTCGCCGCGCGTTCCTCGATCACGATACCGTCGCCGTCGCGTAAGGAGAAATCGATCGTCGAACGCGGAGCCGCGACGTAGAACGGAATACCGTGATGGGCCGCCGCGACGGCGACGCCGTACGTGCCGATTTTATTGGCCGCATCGCCGTTACGCGCGATACGATCCGCACCGACGATAACGGCCATGACGTCTTTAAGACGCATGGTCGCAGCCGCCGCCCCGTCGGCGATCAGCGTTGCGGGAACGCCCGCCTCGGCGAGCTCGTAGGTCGTCAGCCGCGCACCTTGCAGAAGCGGGCGCGTCTCGTCGACGTAGACGTGGAGCCGCTTCCCGGCGTCGTGCGCCGCGATGATGACGCCGAGCGCCGTTCCGAAACCCGCCGTCGCGAGCGGACCCGTATTGCAGTGCGTCAGCACGGCGCCGCGGGCAGGCATGAGTTCCGCCCCGTGCCGGCCGATCGCACGATCGACCGCGCGCTGCTCTTCGTGAATGGCGCGCGCCTCGGCGAGCGTCGCTTTGCCCGCGAGCATCCGGTCGACGGCCCACGCGAGATTCACCGCGGTCGGACGTGCTTCGCGAATATCGGCGGCCGCCTTCGCGAAGTCTGCGTCGTTCGGATAGAGCGAGCGCACGAGCGCGACGCCGTACGCCGCGAACACGCCGATCGCGGGCGCTCCGCGGACCCCGAGCGTCGCGATCGCCCGGACGACGGCACCCGTGCTCGCCGCGCGCGAACGCAAAAGCTCGCGCGGCAGCGCGCGCTGATCGATATAACCGACCGCGCCGCCGCCTTCTTCTTCCCACCAGACCGGTTCTAGAGCCATCTCGGCAGCATTCGTAAATGCGGCCGGCCGGCCCTCGGACGATTAGCGCGCCGGGGCGGGCGCCATCGACGAATAGCAGTTACGGCAGTAGACCGGCCGGTCGCCGCGCGGTTTGAACGGCACGGTCGTCGCGACCCCACACTGCGCGCAGACCGCGTCGTGCATCTCGCGCGTCGCCCCGCCACTCGCGGCGCCCGCGCCGCGCGTGGATTTTCGCTGCGTTCGGCAATCGCGACAGCGCTGCGGCTCGTTCTCGAAGCCCTTCTCCAAGTAGAAATTCTGGTCGCGTACCGTGAACGGGAATTCCGTTCCGCAGTCTTTGCAGGTCAGCGATTTGTCTTGCACCCCGGGGCCCCTCCGCGAAACGAATAAGCGACGGCGCCTGAAGCGGCACCACCGTTACGGGGGAGTATAGGGCAACTCAACCTTAAAAGGCAAGCGAGCCCTAGCGGACTTCGAGCACCGCCAAAGCCGCGACGGCCGCCTCGTAGCCTTTGTCTCCCCGCGCGGGATCCGCTCGTTCTTCGGCCTGCGCCAGTGTCTCCGTCGTCAGGATGCCGAATCCGATCGGAACGCGGGTGTGTAATTGAACGTCCATGATGCCGCGCGAACATTCGCCCGCAACGTAATTGAAGTGCGGCGTGTCTCCGCGCACGACCACGCCGAGCGCCACGATGGCGTCGAACCGGCCGCTATCGATGAGGCGCCGCGCGGCGAGCGGCAATTCGAAGCAGCCGGGCACGCGGTGAAACGCTCGCGCGTCGCTCGCGACGCCGCAGTCGTCGAGGGCGCGCTTCACACCGTCTTCGAGCCACGCCGCTAGATCCGCGTAGAAGCCCGCGGAAACCACGCCGACCCGTTTGCCATGCCCGCTCGGAAGCGCGACGCCCGCGCGCGTGCCGGTCGTCTTCACGATAAGACGGCTTCGAAGAGGTGTCCGAGCTTCGAGCGCTTCGTATCGAGATAGCGCGCGCTATGTGGAGTCGGCGCGATATGGAGCGGCACGCGCTCCACGATCGCGAGTCCATAGCCTTCGATGCCGACGATCTTCTTCGGATTGTTCGTGATCAGCCGCATTTCTTTAATCCCGAGATCGGCGAGCATCTGCGAACCGAGGCCGTAATCGCGCCGGTCGGCGGGCAGGCCGAGGGCGAGATTCGCCTCGACGGTATCGGCGCCGCGATCTTGCAATTCGTAGGCGCGCAATTTGTTGGCAAGCCCGATGCCGCGACCTTCTTGATGCAGATAGAGCAGCACGCCGCGGCCTTCTTTGGCGATCATCTCAAGGGCGCCGTTCCGTTGCGCCGCGCAGTCGCAACGAATCGAATGCAGCGCGTCGCCCGTCAAGCATTCGGAGTGGACGCGCACGAGAATGTCCTTACCATCTCCGATCTCGCCCATGACCATCGCGACGTGGGCCACTTTGTCGATTTCCGTTTCGTAGGCGACCCCGCGGAACTGACCGTACGTAGTCGGCAGATCGAATTCGGCGATCCGGTGCACGAGCTTTTCCGTGCGCATGCGATGCGCGATCAGATCCTTGGTCGTGACGAGCCGCAAGCCGTGTTTCTTTGCAAACTCGCGCAACTGCCCGAGGCGCATCATCGTGCCGTCGTCGGCCATGATCTCGACGATCACGCCCGCGGGATAAAAGCCCGCCAGCCGGGCGAGATCGACGGAAGCTTCCGTTTGGCCCGCGCGCACGAGTACGCCGCCCTCGCGCGCGCGCAACGGAAAGGTGTGGCCGGGACGCGCGAAATCCGAAGGTTTCGCGCTCGGATCGAGCAGCGCTTGGATCGTCGCGGCGCGATCTTGCGCGGAGATGCCCGTGGTCGTGCGATGGCGCGCTTCGATAGAAACCGTAAAGGCCGTTTCGAGCGGCGCCGTGTTCTCGGTGACCATCTGCGGAATCTGCAGTTCGTCGAGCCGCTTCCCGATGATCGTCACGCAGATCAGGCCGCCCGCTTCTTTGCGCATGAAGTTGATGGCTTCGGGCGTGACCATCTGCGCG
>CAXTIY010000012.1:3658-18116 GCA_964244215.1 uncultured bacterium | reverse complement strand
GGCCATGACGAGGTCGCCTTCGTTTTCGCGATCCTCATCGTCGAGGACGATCACCATCTTGCCCGCGCGAATATCGGCGACGGCATCGTCGATCGCATCGAACACCGATTCCTCGACGGGGTCGGCGGCGAGGGATGCGGCCAGCTCCGGCAAGGCTTTCGAAAGCGCTTGAATGGAGCGGAACGACGGCGTCCGACGGCCCGACCGAAGTAGACTGATCGCGCTCTCGGTGAGCGCCGCCCGCTGCGCGAGGTCGGAGGCGGATACGCCGGCCCGGTCCATGGCGGCTTGCAAGGCTTCGGCGAAGGAACTCATGGTCAAGTTAAAGCCGTTGCCTTGACAGATGTCAAGCACTTTCGTATTGCTTGACATCTGTCACATTGACGCTCGCCGCCTGTCGCTGAAAGGGCCCTCAGTCGGGCAATGCCGGCTTGCCGATCGTTACCGAAGCAGGCTTGCGTTCGTCGCCGGTGTCGGCTTCATCGAGAATGCCGTGAGCCCGCCACCCTCACCCGCGAAATAACCCATACCGACGATTTGACCCGAGTCGTTGATGCCTGCGGCATGAACGATTTGCCAACCGGAATTCTGCGGCAGCAGAGCATTGAGATCGTATGACTGACCTCCGACATACAAGAAGGCGGATGTGGAAGTCGTACTCGTTGCGATGTCTCCCACGATTTCGTCGCTCGCGTTAATCGCATAGGCGACGGCATTGCCGGCCGTCTCGCCCGTCGGCCGCGGGAGATACGCAACGCGATTACTGCGATAAAGAAAGGCCTGACTTCCGGCACTTCCGACGATATGGCCTTTCGCGTTGATCGCTTGCGCCGCCGAACTTACCCCGGCCGGCGCGACGGGCAGAACGGTCGCGGGGCCGGTCGTGGAGAACCGAACCGCCCGCCCGTTGCTGCTCCCCGGGAACAGCGCGTATCCGACGATCGTTCCCGCATCGTTAATACCGGTCGCGACGCCGATCCACGACGTGTTCTTCGGCGGCGCGAGCAATTGGCGCCCGACCGCCCCGCGCGCGTTGATGCTGAAGCGCGCGGCGAACGAGCCTTTCGTTCCCGTATCGCTGCCGACGGCAACTCCGGCGTCGTTGATCCCGAGCCCATACGTCCGGTCCGAAGCTTGACTCCGGTAGCCGACGCCGCCGGCCGGCGACCACGCGATTACCTGTTCGAAGCCACCGCCGCCGCCGTAATACGTGGAAAGTTCGCCCGCGATGTATCCGTTCGGGCTGACTCCGGATGGAACCGCATCCGCCGCACCCTCGGTGCTATCATCCTCATAAAGTACCGTCGAGAACGTGCCGCTATCGTTGATCTCGATAGCGATGTTGTTATCGATGCCCGCACACGCGCACGTATTGTAGTACGGAATGCGTCCGGCGTTGTCGACTGCCGTCGGGAAGCCCAAACCTTCCTCGGGACCCTGCAGAATTGCGTTCCCCGCAATGGGCGTCAAGTCGATGATGCCGTACGGAGCAGCGCCGAGCGCGCGCAATCGCGCGTCGCGCGGCGCGACGGAAACGTTGCGTACGGCTCGAGGTAGAGATGCGACCGAGAAGTAGCGATCGTAGACGCGTCCGGCATACCAATACGCCGTCGCGGGAGGTTTCGGAATCCGGGCGACGCGTGCCGCCTTTACGGGCGAGAGCATCGTAATACTGAGCGCGATCGCGACGAACGTACTTAGACGAACAAAACCGAAGCGAGCCATATGTACGACCCATCCAATGACGGCAAGTTAATTGTAAAGTTGTGCTACGTAAGCATTACTTGCAGCGGCGTTCTTCAATCCTGTGCGCTCGAGCGCTCATTCCGTTTCTCAACACGAGAGGGCGAACCTACGGTTTGCTTTCGCGTCAGCCGAGCGTCACGACAGCTTTAATAACCTCGGCTCGTTTCATCGCATCGTAGGCGCGCTCGACCGCCGGAAAAAGCGAATTCTCGGGCGCCGACGTGCGCTGCCGTGACCACCCCGCTCGCGACGAGTTCGAGCGCATCGCGCGTAGCTTGCGGGGCCGCACGAATACGACGCCACGAGCTTGATTTCGCGGAAATACGCGCTACTGTCATCGAACGAAAAGCGCTCCTGCGGCTCGAGCGGCGTTAACATCAACACCGTTCCGTCGGCGCCCGTCGCATCGACGGCTCGTCACGTATGGTTTAGTGCGGTAGATTGGTCGTTGCCGTCGCTGATGGTCTCATCGAAAAGCCCGCCAGCTTTCCGCCTTCGCCTGCGAAGTAGCCGACCCCGACGATTTGACCTGCGTCGTTGATGCCGTTGGCGGCTACGATCTGCCAACCGGAGTTCTCCGGCAATAGCGCACCCAGATCGTACGATCGACCGCCGACGTACAAGAAGGTGCCGATGTCGGTCGTGCTCGTTCCGATATCTCCGACGATTTCGTCGCTTGCATTGATTGCGTACGCGACGGCATTGCCGGCCTCGTCGCCCGGTGGCCGCGGCAGATACGTCACGCGGTTATTGCGATACAGAAACGCCTGACTGCCGGCGTTTCCGATAACGTCGCCATGCTGGTTAAGCGCTTGCGCGGACGAACTCACGCCCGCGGCCGCCACGGGAATAACTTGCGCATATCCAGTCGTTGAGAAACGCACCGCTCGGCCGTTGCCGCTCCCGCCCGGGAACGTCGCGTAGCCGACGATCTCTCCCGCATCGTTTATTCCGGTTGCGACTCCGGTCCACGACGTATTCTTCGGAGGCTTGAGCAAGGCCCGATTCACCGCTCCACGTGCGTTGAGACTGAACTCCGCTGCGTACGAGCCCTTCGATCCGGTATCGTTACCGACGGAAACGCCGGCGTCGTTGATCCCGAGCGCATACGTAGCGTCCGTGGCGCCGCTTAAGTAACCGCCGGACGGCGACCACGTGATCACCTGTTCGTAGCTGTCGGAACCGCCGTACTCCGTGTAGGCCACGCCCGCGATGTCGCCCTTCGGGCTGACGCCGTACGGAACGGCGTCGCCTGCACCCTCAACGCTATCATCTTCGTACAATATCGTCGAGAACGTGCCCGTATCGTTAATCTCGAGCGCGACGTCGTTGTCGATGCCCGCACACGCGCAAGCATCGTAGTACGGGATGTGTCCGGCGTTGTCGACTGCGTTCGGATAGCCGAACCCGAGCGTCGGGTCATGCACGCTCAGCGCGTTGCCCGCAATCGGCGTCAAGTCGATAATGCCGTACGGAGCGGCGGCTAGCGTACGCAAACGCGCGTCGCGCTTTGCGCCTCGCACGATGCGGACCGCTCGCGGTAGAGATACGACGGAAAAAAATCGATCGTACACGCGGCCGCCATAAAAGTATGCCGTCGCGGGTGGTTTAGGAACTCGCTCCACGTGCGCCGCGTTTACGGGCACGCGCACCGTACCGGCGAGTGCTACTGCGATCGCGACTGCGACGAACGTTTGCCACCGGAAACCGAAGCGAGCCATAGAAACGACCCATCTTTAAGAAGGCGCGTACTATTTGTGTGACGTGCTACGGATGCAATACTCGAAATAGGATTCGTCAGTCCTTTACGAGTGTGTGCCGATTCACTTTCTTAACAGAAACATAGTCCGATGCGCATAGCTCCTTGTAGCGATTAGCCCTAAAACGTCACGACGGCTTTAATGCTCTCGGCCCGCTTCATCGAATCGTAGGCGCGCTCGACCGCCGGAAAAGCGAACTCTTCTGCGCCGACGTGCGCTGCGGTGATGACCCCGCTCGTTACGAGCCCGAGCGCGTCGCGCGTATCTTCGGGGCCGCACGAATACGACGCAACGAGCTTGATATCGCGGAAATACGCGCTACTCTGATCGAACGAAAAGCGCTCCTGCGGTTCGAGCGGCGTAAACATCAACACCGTTCCATCGGCGCCCGTCGCATCGACGGCAGCCGCAAGGGCGCCCGCAGTTCCCGGGCCGCAAATAACGGCGTCGCACAATCGCCCGGACGTGATCGCGCTTAACCGTTCTTGCGCCTCTTCCGGCGCGAAGGCGGCGAGCGCTCCGAGCCTTTGCGCGGCGCTTCTGCGGGCAGCGTTGAAGTCACTCGCGTACACGGTCGCCCCGAGCGCGGTCGCGACCGCGACGTGCATCAGGCCCATGATACCGGCGCCGATCACGTAGAGCGTGCGTCCGGCAAGCGCACGCGATGCTTCCAGTGCAACTCCGCGTGCCAGTTCGAGCGGGAATGCGCGACGTAGCGACTTGACGACGCACGCGAGCGGTTCGACGAGCGAACCGTCGGCGAACGAGACGGTCGCCGGGAGCACGAGCGTATCGGCGAGATTAGCCCGCGGCACGCGAAAGTATTCCGCCATGCCGCCGGGATCGAGCGCCGTCGACCGCCACGTCATGCAGTGCACGTAGCGCCCGGCGACGCACTGGTCGCAAGCAAAACACGGCGCGTGGTGATGTGCGAAGACCCGCTTGCCGAGCAACGTCGTTCCGCCCGGCAGCGCGGCGGCATCGGCCCCGACTGCGACGACGGTACCGGCCGGCTCGTGTCCGAAAACGAACGGCGCTTTTTTACGAACGTACCACGGCATCAAATCGCCGCTGCACACGCCGCTCGCGCCGGTCGCGATCAACACGTCGCCCGGCCCGAGTTCGGGCAAAGGCCGCTCTTCGATACGGATGTCGTCGACGTCGTACATCACGGCGGCGCGCATCGTTTGCGGCAACTCGTTACGGTTCACGTTAGTGGCCTTCGCCGATCTGCTCGTGCAACGCGACCCAACGCTCGGGTGAGATCGAGACGTCGCCGCGAAACGGATAGTCCAGCAGAATGACGACGCCGAACGAGAGACCGATCGTGGCTGCGGTAACCGCGGTCATCAGCAACTGCACCTTGAAGTTCGGCAGACCGAAAAGATATTCGAAACCGATCACGATGACGGCTCCAAGTAGCAGCGCGACCCAAATGAATCAGGCGACTTCGCTGTGCACGATAAATCGGTTTGCGGAAGGTGCGCTTCACGGCGAGATTTCCCCGCGCCATGCTACTCTGGCGAACGTCAGCGTCACGAGTGCGATCGTGAGCCACCATGGGAACGCGAACAATGGCAACATCCGCTATGGAATTAAGGCGAATTTCAACCCCGTCCCTTCGGCAAGCTTGTGGAAAGCCGCCTCGAGATTGGCGAGCGCGAAGCGTTCGCTGATCAGCGGTTCGACCTCGACTTCGTGCGACGCGAGCAATTCGTATGCGCGGCGCACGGCTCGCGGTGTGAAATGAAACGGACTCAGCAGCTTTATCTCGTCGTAATGCAGCCGGGCCGCGTCGTAGCTTACTTGCGTGCCGCCGGGTAAGCCGCCGAAGAGTACGACCGTTCCACCGCGACGGGCGAGCGCCGGCGCCGCTTCCCATACGTCGCGCGCGCCCGTGCATTCGATGACCACGTCGGCGCCGCGGCCGCCGGTGTGCGCGGCGACGGTTGCGACGACGTCTTGCGCTCGCGAATCGATGACGGTCGCGATGCCGAGCCGCTGCGCGAACGCGAGCCGTTCCGGCCGGCGTCCGATGAGGATCGGTTTGCCGCCGAACGCCCGCGCGACGAGGGCGTGTAAGATGCCGAACCCACCGACGCCGACGATCGCGACGACATCATCCGGCCGCGCCGCGAGCTGCTGTTGCGCGTGTACGACGCAGGCCAACGGCTCGAGAAACGCAGCCGCCTCGTACGAGAGGCCGGGCGGTTTGCGAAATGCGTTCTGCGCGACGATGTGAGCGGGCACGGCGATATACTCGGCGTAAGCGCCGAGGATCTTGGTCTGCATCACGCGCTCGCATAACTCTTCTTCGCCATGCAAACACCACCAGCAAGTGCCGTCGGGTGCCGAGTGCACGCACATGATCGCGTCGCCGACGGAGAAATTAAGCACGCCCGAGCCCACGGCCACGACGTCGCCCGAGAACTCGTGCCCGAAGCGTGTGGGCATCGGCATTTGCGGGTGACCGCGCCGGAACGCTTTGAGATCGGTTCCGTCCGTGAGCGCGATCCGTATGCGCACGACCACGCCGCCGGGCTCGGCTTGCGGAATCGCGATATCGCGCATCTCGATCTGCGTCGGAGCGATTAAGAAGCCGGCCTTCACTGTTATATTTCGTACGCCCAAGCGAGTTCGTCGTTCGACGTGCTTCCGTCGTAACGCGCGATCGCGGCGAGCGCATAGCGGGCGATCGGATCGATCTCGAGATTAACGGTATCGCCGGTATCTTTCGTACCGAGCGTCGTACGCGCCGACGTCTCGGGAATCAGGGCGATCTCGAAGTGCCCGGCGCGCGTGGCAGCGACCGTAAGGCTGACGCCGTCGACTGCGACGTAACCCTTCTCGACGATGTACGGTACAAGCGTCTCCGGAATCTCGACGCTGAGCCGATGGCCTTGACCCTCGACGATCTTATCGACGATGCGCGCCGTAGCGTCGACATGCCCGTACACGAGATGGCCGCCGAGCCGGTCGCCGAGCCGTAACGAGAGCTCGACGTTCACGTGCGAACCGACGACGAGCGCACCCAGCGCCGACCGATCGAGCGTTTCGGGCACGACGTCGAACCAGAACGACGTCGCATCGTGCTCCGTAACGGTCAAGCACACGCCGCTGATCGCAATCGAATCTTTCGGATCGACTCCATCCGCGACGGCGCCCGGCGCCTCGACGCGCAACCGCACGCCGCCGCGGGCGTCGCGCTCGAGCGCAGCGACGGTTCCGAGATAAGCGATCAAGCCGCTGAACACTGCGCACCTCCACGCGGAACGCCCGATAAGAGGACGTCTGCTCCCAAGCGTTCGACTCTATCGAACTGCAACTCCGTGCCCGTCGCGCCATCGCCGAGTACGCGCACGGCTTCGGGGCCGGCGAGAAACGTGGGTGCGACGAGCCAATCGAAACGATCGACGAGCCCGCGCTGCAAGAAGCGCGCGCCGAGCGTCGGCCCGCCCTCGCAGAGCACGCTCGCGATGCCCAGGCCGTAGAGATGTTCGAGCGCCGACTCGAGATCGAGCGTCGTCACGTGCTCGTCACCGACATAAACGATGTCGGCTATCTCTTCGAGCGGCGCGAATGCGGCGCGCGCTCCGGCGGGCGCGAGGACCAGGGTCGGCGCGTAACCGGCGGCGGGCGCGAAGATCCGCCCGCCGGCCGGCACGGGTGCCGTTTCGCAGGCGACCACGCGCCGGTACGCTTTGCGGCGCGCGTACGGCGGACGAACCGTGAGCTCGGGATCGTCGATCCGGACGGTGCCGGCGCCGACGAGCACCGCGTCGCAGCTCGCTCGCAACTCGCGCACGTACGCGCGCGCTTCGTAACCGGTAAGCCAGTGGCGTTCTCCCGAGCGCGGAGCGACGAAGCCGTCGAGCGAGGCGGCGAGTTTGAGGCGGAGATGCGGCCGCCGTTTCACGATCGAAGTCGCGAAAGCGTCGATCGTGCGGCTCGACCACGCGTCGCCCGCGACATCGACGACGATGCCCGCAGCCCGGAGGCGAGCGATGCCGCCCGCCGCCGTGCGCGGGTTGGGATCGGCCACGCCGACGACCACGCGCGCGATACCGGCGGCGATAAGCGCGCGCGAACATGGTGGCGTAAGACCCGCGTGATCGCATGGTTCGAGCGTTACATAGAGTGAAGCACCCGCGACGGCGCTACCACGAAGCGCGGCGTCGGAGAGCGCCTCGATTTCGGCGTGCGGCTCGCCGCGCAGATGATGGAAGCCCTCGCCGAGCGTTACGGAGCCATTCGCAATGACGGCTCCGACGCATGGGTTCGGCGACGTATTACCGCGGCCGCGCGCGGCGAGCTCGCAGGCCCGCCGCAAATAAACGCGATCGAGGCCCGAGATGCGAGCGGTTACGCCGTTACCTCGACGCCCTTCCAGAAGGCGACGGAATCTTTGATTTGCTTGGCCGCGTCTTTCGGCGCGGGATAAAACCAAGCAGCGTCTTTGTTCTCTTTGCCGTCGACGACGAGCGAATAGTAGCTCGCCGTGCCCTTCCACGGACACACCGAGTGGGTCGAGCTATCTTTGAGATATTGCTTGTCGACGGACTCGGCCGGAAAATAGTGGTTGCCCTCGACGACTTCGGTCTTCGAGCTCTCGGCGATCGTGGTTCCGTTCCAAACGGCTTTGGGCATGCGTTTCTCCTCTGGTAGACCACCGCTTGAACCCGCGTCACGATGCGACCGATGCACTCGCGCGAATCATGCGTAGGCGAGTACGAGGGCCGTTTCGACGGTCGCACCGTTCGCACGGAGCGCGCGCGCGCAGTCCGCGAGGGTCGCGCCCGTGGTGACGACGTCGTCGACGAGCACGACGCTCGATCCGGAGATGGGCAGCACCTCGGCGCGGCAGACGAAGCGGCCGTTCGCGCGCAAGCGCGCCAGGCGCGAACGGCCGCGCTGCGCGCCTCCCGCCCGCTTCGCAAGGACGTCGAGCATCGTGCAATCGCGCCGCACGGCAAGGGCGGCCGCGAGCACGACGCTCTGATCGAAGCCGCGTTCGGCTCGTCTGCGCACCGTGGTCGGCACCGGAACCAGGATCGTTCGAGCAGGCAAGGCGCCCACGCGTTCGTCCAGCAGATCGGCGAGGGCCGTACCGACGTCGCGTCGACCGCGCTTGAACGCGAGAATCGCCCGGCGCAGGGCGCCCGCATAGCGGCCTACGACCAGGACCCGCAAGCCCGCGATCGGCAACGCGCGAGCTTCTGCAAGCCTCGGGCTGCAGTTCCGGCACAACGCCGAGCGCGCGCGACCGCAACCGACGCATAGCCGTGGAAACAACGCATCGAGCGCAAAGGACAGCACGGCGCTCAATCGCGACGCGGGCCGCTACGGCAAGTATCGAACGGATGCGTCGACACCGTCGCGCGAAGGCATCGCTACGCTCGAATCAGTGACGCCGCCTCGACCGTATCGTCGGGATCGCGATCTCTCCGAGCTCGAGTTGCGCGGCACCGGGCGCGACCACGAGCGTCGGCTGCCCGTCGTACCCAAGCGGGGGCTCGATGATCGAGGCAGCGCGCGCCGGAGCAGGACGACGTTCCATCTGAGCGCGTCCGAGAGGACCGGATCCACGTGCGCCGATGCGCCTATCGTTCGCGCTCTGGGCCGACCCGCGAAGAGCCACGACGGGGCGGGCGATCTGCCGCACACGCGGCTTCTGCCGCAGAGGTGCCGTTCTCAAGGCAACGGCTTTCGCGCTAACGGCGGCGCGTTGCGCATGAACTGCCGCGACGGCCGGCGACGGCACAGCTGGATGCGGATGCTCGCTAGCGACGGATCGCGACGGCGCTGCTGGATGGGGATGCACGCTAGCGGGGGCTCGCGAAGGCGCTGCGGCGCGAAGGCCGGCATGCGCAACTGCAGGTGCAGGTGCGGTTGCGTGTACCGGCGTTCGTAGCGGCACGATTGCTCGCGCGGGCATACGTGCCGTCGGCTGGAGAGGCCGCTCAGGCGCACCGCGTACCGCCGGAACCGTCCGACCGCGAACGACGGGCCCAGCCGGCGCAGGAACCGGAATCGGAACCGGCCCCGCGACGCGCATCGAAACAGGCTTTATCACTACCGGAGCGACCGTCGCCGCCAGACTGGGCGTCGCCGTCTGCTGCGACACGGCGGCAGGCTCGGCAAACAGATGCCGGCCGGTAGCGAACAGCAGCGCGAGCCCGAGCCCGGCCGCGAACAAAGTGAACGCCGAATCGCCGAGCTTGAATCCGGCTCGGCGCGATGCCGCGAGTCTCCGCACAACAGTGCGTAGTGCCCCGAATCGGCGGTTTGCGCCGCGGCGCCTTTAAGCGGGCGTCGGCTCGTTTGCGACGACGCGCCCTTCGATATACGCCTCCGAGGCGACTTCGTAGTTGATGCCGACGATGCTTTCGGCCACGTGGGCGCCCGCGCCGACGTGCACGCCGTCCCAAAGGATCGAGGCCTCGATCGTCGCGCCGGCGCCGACCGTAACGCCGTCACCGATCACGCTCGGGCCGATCACGCGGACGCCCTCACCGAGCACGACCTGCGAACCGATGCGCATCTCGCCTTCGAGCCGAACGTTACGGCCGAGCGAGATGTCGTCCGGATAACCGCTCGCGCGCGCGCCGCCGAGCAAACGAACTTTGCCCGCGAGAACGTCGCGCGTCGCTTGGACGTATTCGCCGGGCGTTCCGATGTCGACCCAATATGCGTCCTTCATCTGCAACGCGTAGAACGAAGCACTCGTCCGTTGCAAATCCGGAAACACGTCGTTGCCGAAATCGTAGAATCGGCCGGCGGGAATGCGATCGAGAATTTCCGGTTCGAAAATGTAGATGCCGGTATTGACCAGGTGCGAGCGTTCCGTGCCTTTCGCCGGTTTCTCTTGGAATTCGACGATGCGCCCGCGAGCATCGGGCACGACGACGCCATACTGCGAGACGTCTTCTTCTACAACCAGCGCGATCGTGGCTAGTGCGTTCTGTTCTTTATGAAAGGCTGCGAGTCGATCGAGCGGTAGATCCGTGAGCCCGTCACATCCGACCACGACGAACGTATCGCCGCGCAGAAACTCTTCCATCTGCTTGACCGCACCCGCGCTGCCGAGAAGCTTTTCTTCGTGAAGATAGTGCAGCTTGAGGCCGTATTCCGAACCGTCGCCGAAAGCACGTACGATCTTATCCGCGAGATAGTGAACGTTGATCGCGACTTCTTCGATACCGAAGGAACGCAAATAGCGCATCACGTGCGCGCTATTAGGTTCGCCCGCGATCGGCACGAGTGGTTTCGGCACTTGTTTCGTCAACGGATAGAGCCGCGTGCTCATTCCGCCGGCGAGAATCATCGCTTTCAATTCGAACTCCGAGTCGATGGAGTGGTGAGGCGTTCGCGAACCGCGAGCCAGACGAATCGAGGAAGCGCGAGTTGCCGCCGGAAGCGCCGAGGTTCACGTACGAGACGATAGAGCCACTCGAGGTTGAAGCGCCGCCAAAGCGCCGGCGCTCTTGTAACATTACCCGCGAGGATATCGAACGAACCGCCAACGCCGATTCCGACCGCGCAGCGCGTCTCCTTCAGATAATCTGTGATCCAGATTTCTTGCCTCGGCGAACCGAGTCCAACGAACAATACCTGCGCGCCGCTAAGCGCTATCGCTGTAGCTACGGCGCTTTGATCGCGAGCGTCGAAGTAACCATCACGCGCGCCCGCGACGACGAGCCCCACATGCCGTTCGCGTAGCACCGCCGCCGCTTTTGCGGCCGTTTCGCCTTTACCGCCGAGCAGAAAAATTGCGATACCCTCGCGCGCGAAAGCGACGCATAGCGGATCGATGAGATCGATGCCGGCGGCGCGACCCGGAATGCGTACGCCATGCAATCGCGCCGCGAATAGTACGCCGATCGTATCGCAGAGCGAGAGCGCGCTTTGGTTAATGACTTGACGAAAGCGCAGGTCGTGCTGCGCACGTACGATCATTTCGGTGCCGAGCGTCACGACGAGCGCGGGGCCCGTTTCGCGAGCCAGGTCCACGATCCGCCGCACGGCGGCCGGCGCATCGAGCGCGTCGACGCGACAGCCGAGGATCGCGACGCTCTGCGTCACCGCAACGTTGGCGAGACGCCGCGTGCGCGGTCGCGATAGCGCTCGAGCTGCGGTCGCAAACGATCCGCAAGCTCGGGTGGCATCGCGCCCAGCGGCGAGCGGCACGCTCCGAGCCCGAAGCCGAGTTCGTTCATCGCCCACTTGACCGGGATCGGGCTTGTCGTGCCGAACAGCGTCGCGACGAGTTCGGCGACCTCGCGGTGCAGGCGCGCGGCCTCATCCGGGTCGCCGCGCCGGTATGCCGCATGCAGGCTGCGGTATTCGCGCGCGCAAACGTGCGCCGCAACGCTGATGAGACCGTCGGCGCCGAGAGCCAGCGCCGGTAAGAACAAATAATCGTCGCCCGACCAAAAACCGAAGCCGGCCGGCCGGTCGCGTAAGATTGCGGTGAACTGCGACAGATCGCCGCTCGATTCTTTGACGCCCGCGATCGTCGCATGACGGCGCGCGAGTTCGAGCAGCGTGGCCGGTAACATGTTCGCACCGGTACGCGACGGAATATTATAAACGATGACGGGCAATGCCGTGGCTTCCGCGATCGCGCCGAAATGCAACAGCATTCCATCCTGCGTCGGCTTATTGTAATACGGCACGACGGCGAGAATGGCGTCCACGCCCGCGGCTTCCGCGCGCTTGGTTAATTCGACCGAATGCCGCGTATTGTTGCCGCCCGTTCCCGCGACGATCGCAGCGCGCTCGCCGACGGAACGCTTCAAACGCTCGAAGAGCGCGAGCTTTTCTGCATCCGATAGCGCGGGCGACTCGCCCGTCGTACCGCTTACGACGAGCCCTTCGTTGCCTTCGTCGATAAGATAGTGCGCGAGCCGTTCTGCGGCACCGAAATCCACTTCGCCCGCCGCATCGAACGGCGTTAACATCGCGCATAGAAGTGCGCCGATTTTGGGAGCGCGCGCTGGACGCGTCATGGGCGGCCTCCGGCAGTCATCTCGGTCGGCGTTGCGGCTTGCCGGCCGAGGCGGAAGTAATCGTGTATCGCTTGTTCCGCACGCGCGACGTCTTCTTCGGGAACGAGCGCGGAAATCGTAATGTTGGAGTCGGTGGAATGAATGATTTCCACTTCGACGTCGGAGAGCGCTTGCACGACGCGATACATGACGCCCGATACGCCGCGCATTCCGGCGCCGACGATCGAAAGCTTCGCGCAGTGCGCACGCACCCGCAGTGCCATGTTGAGCCCCGCGAGTTCGGCGCGCACGGTGTCGATCTTTTCGCTATCGACGATGAAGAAAATGCCGGCATTATTTACGTTGATCATGTCGACCGATACGTCGCTTTCGGCGAGCCGGCGGAACACTTCGACTTCGAGCTCGCGCCGCTGTAAGAGATCGTCGATCTCACCCTGGATGACGCGCACGAACGTAACGTCGCGAAGCGACGTAATGCCCGTAACGGGGCGCACGCGGTCGGGCTTGTGGCCTTCGTCGATCGTCGTGCCGAAATTGGAACGCAGCCCTTTGATCGCGTACGGTGTTTCGGAAACGCGCGCGAGGTCGGCTGCCTTCGCGTGCATGACTTTGGCGCCGTCCGCCGCGAGTTCGACCATCTCGCCGTAGCTGACGCGGTCGAGGGCGTGCGCGCCCACGATGCGCCGCGGATCGCCCGTCATGACGCCGCTCACGTCGGTGAAAATCTCGACCGATTCCGAACCGAGTGCGTCGCCGAGCGCGATCGCGGAAAGGTCGCTACCGCCGCGGCCGAGCGTCGTTACGGCACCGCTTTCCGTCACGCCTTGAAAGCCCGTCACGACCGGGATGATGCCGCGCGCGAGCGCTGCGAGAACGTTTTCCGGCTCGACACGAATGATTCGCGCATCGCCGAAACGCGAATCCGTGATGATGCCGGCTTGACCGCCCGTCATCGCCTGCGCATCCGCGCCCCACGACGTCAAAAGTTCCGCGAAAACCGCGCACGCGAGCGCCTCGCCGCACGAGAGCAACAGATCGCGGTTGGGACCGCCACGGCTCGGGCCGAGCATCGCGAGTAGCGAATCCGTCGCGTACGGCTCCGGTGCCCGGCCGATCGCAGAACACACGACCACGGGCGAGGCACCCCGCTGCCGCGCTTCGAGCACGCGCGAGGCCGCGATTTCGCGCAACTCAGGCGACGCGAGCGAACTCCCGCCGAATTTTTGAACGATCGTCTTCATAGTGTCCGCGGCTAAGTTGTCGCGTGGGCGGCCGGCATAAAGCGGCCGTTCGCGACGAGCAATTCGAGGATTTGCACCGCATTGGTCGCGGCGCCTTTGCGCACTTGGTCCCCGACGATCCAGAGTTGAAAATGACGCCGGGAGCCGGATTCCGATCGCAAGCGCGCCACGTGCACGAGATCTTGCCCTTCGACGTCGCGTGGCGTCACGACGCCCGAGGCGTGATACACGACTCCCGGCGCCGCGCTCAGCGCCTGCGCGAGTTCCGCGACGGACGTGTCGCGCTGCGTTTCCACGAAGACCGCTTCGCTGTGCGCGAAGCGCACGGGCACGCGTACGGTCGTCGCGGCGATATGCAGATGCGCAAGCCCGAGAATCTTGCGCGTTTCGGCCGCGACTTTTTTCTCCTCGCCGGTATCGCCGCAATCGTCGAACGAACCGATTTGCGGAACGACGTTACGAAAGATCGGAGCGACGAACGGGGAGGCGACTGCGTCGCCCGAGCCCGCGAGTTCCGCGAATTCCTCATTCGCGAGCGCATCGAGACCCGCGCGACCGGCCCCGCTGACGGCTTGATACGTCGCGACGCGCACGGCCGCGAGGCCCGCGGCGCGCGCGATGGGCGCGAGCCCGACGCAGAGCACGATCGCCGTGCAATTCGCCACCGGAAAGATCCGATGGCTCGCAAGCGCCGCCGCGGGAT